>NZ_JAODBU010000011.1:0-161115 GCF_025336545.1 Eubacterium album
TTGTGTACTTTTTTTCTTTCTCTTGCCATAATTAAGGCCTCCTATAATAATAAATTTTATCATAGAAGGCCTATTAATTATATTTAAATATTAATTTACAGAAAAACTTTCACACTCTCGACTATCTAAGTGACCAATCCAAGTCTATGTCTGTACCCTCCTCTCTACTCATTTACTGATTACAGTAATGCATATAAAAACCGGATGCTTTTTTCTCATATGCTACCTCCTTATTATTTTAATTTGTTGTTTATCTCCTTTTTTTACAATTTGACATTTTTTTACATATATCTTATCAATCTTCTTTGCCTTTGATACATCTATGTTTTTTATAGGATTTCCTTGCAAAGAAAGAGAATGAATTTTTGCATTTGTTAAATCAATGTTTTCTATTTTATTAAATGATAAACATAAATGATTTATTGATGGCGTTTTACTCATTCGCACTTTATCAATTTCCGTAGCTATTACTGTCACTCTCTTCAATTTATCACATTTCGATATATCTAATTCTTTTATTCCTTTGCATTCATATAAATCTATATTTTTTATTTTTCCAATTTTAATATTTTTTAAATATTTTGAGTACCATACTTCAAGTCTTCTTAAATTCTTTAACTTTGATACATCTATTTCTTTTATTCCTTTACCTATTTCTTTCATGGAAATATTTTTAAGTTTCTTATTTTTTCCATACACGATGCCATTACAATTAAATCCTATTGCCTTAAATCTTTCTAAGCTATGTACTTTTGAAAGGTCAATAACACTATCGGTATATACAGAATTAAATTTTATCTGTTTTATTTTATCTCCAAATTTTATTTGATCTAAATTTTTAATATAGTTCAATTGTACTTTTTCCAAATTTGGGAAGCGATTTAATTCATATTTTGCTTTATATTTTTCTCCTGATATAAACAATTCTTTAACTTTATCTAATTCATATAATTTTTCAAAATTTAACAAGCCATATTCTTCTATTATTTCATCATTATGTTCAACAATTTCCACACAGATTCTTATTTTCTCTACATTTTTAAATATTTCCAGTCCTCTACAGTCAATAACAGAATATTTGAAATTACTATTATCCAATCCATCCATATAAGTATATGTATCATCAGGATCTATCCATAATTCTGTTACTGCATCAATTTCATTTTGGCTCAATTGATTGTCATTATTGGAATCAAAGGATTCGCTGACTAATTCTCTTACATATTCACTCGGAAAATTTTTCTCATTAATTTCAATGCCTTTTTCTTCCTTCTTATCACTTTTTGTATATTCTATATTATCATTTGAACAGCCACTGGTTATTAAAATTATAACTGTAAACATTGCATAAATAATGATTTTTTTAACGTTCATAACACCCTCTCCTTAATATATTTTTTCTTATCTTAATTTTATTATATTAAGAGATTTATTTCAAATAAAGGTTTAGTCATAACAACTAAACCTTTATTTATTATTATCATTGTAATAGTCCCGGTATTCTTTGTTGTTTAGACACATCATCTGTCCATGTATTAGCCGCTAAGTTTCTTCTCCATTCCTGATAAGTTGAATCATTTCCACTATTTGCCTCAGCCATAAATACCAAATCTTTCATTCTAAAACTTCCATCGAAAAATGGATTATTATACATAATATGCTTACTTCTTATAGTGTAACTTGAACTAATGTTAGATGAATTAAATGCCAGTTCAAATGCGTTGTTTACTACTTTTCCTGCTGCATTATATCTTCTAGGTGTCTCACTTATATCGTCTGTAGGTGTTACATGCTCCCAATCTTCCCAATTTACTCCTGACATTGCAAATTTTTTTCTGTATGCTCTATGTGCAAATGCATCTGTTATAATATGTAAACTCATTCCAAACAATACGCACCTTATATTATCATTATTCTTCTTATAACTAATTTTGTAATTATCTAACGCTTTATTCCATCTATCATCTGTTTTTAGCACATTTATATCTTCTATCATTTTGCTATACTGTGCATTTGTTAATCCATTAGGTTTAGCAACTCCTGAAGGTGTTACACTAGCATTTTGTATTACTTTCCCAACATAATATACCGCAGCCATATAATTTGTATCTGCATTTAATGAATGCCATATGTCACGTTCTACTTTATCACTTTCATCTTTTTTATACATTAAATAATTATCATTGTATCTTATTCCTAATTTTATTAAGTTTAACTGTTTTGTTGTTGCTTTTCCTCCATTTAAATTACTTACTAATGCCTCATGATTATCTCTAGACCATTTAGCTGTAACCTTACTCATTTCATCGTCTATTTCTATTTCACTATCATTTTCTAAAATATCATTATTAGTTGCATATTCATCATACATTTTAATAGCATACTCCATATCTACCAGATTATAGTTTTTGCTATCTTTACATATACTATTTGCAGAATCTTCTATCAAGTTTCTTATAAAGTCTGCATCTTTAGTTTTATCTTTCTGCCATAATACACTAGCAATTCCAACTACATGTGGTGCTGCCATACTAGTACCGGATGAAACTGTTTCCATTCCGAAATTTGCAACTGTTTTAATTAATTCTCCGGGTGCAACTACATCTACTTTATCTCCATATGAACTCGTTTCACTTATGTCAGCATTTGAATCAATTGCTCCTACACTAAGCACTTCTTTATACGCTGCCGGATATTCAACTATTCCATCACTTTTTCCTCTATTTCCTGCTGCTGCAACAATTAGTATTCCTGCATTATTTGCATCTATTATTGCTTTATGTAATATTTTTGAATTAATAGTTGTTCCTAAACTTAAATTAATAATATCCACATCATATTCTATTGCTTTATATATTCCTTCTACAAGTCTGTTTAATGGCGCACTATTTTCTCCATCCAACACTTTTATAGAATATAATTCTACATTACTGTTTATTCCCTTTGCATATCTTCCTTCAACTGACTTTCCGGCAATTATTCCTGCAATAGCGGTTCCATGTCCTGTCATATCATCATATATAGGTAATACTCCTTCTTCCTCCGGTACAAGATTATATCTTTCTTTTACGTCTATTTCTTCACATAAATCAACACCCGAATCTATTATTGCAATTTTTATCTTTTCAGTATCATTTTCATTACTATTATCAGACTGATTAGCATTAACTATTTCCAGATTCCAATTGTCAGTTACTATATCCGGATCTATCTCTTCGCCCGCTCCTTTTATTACAATATTCTGTTCAACACTTTCTATATTCTTTTCATTTTCTAATTTTTTCGCCTGTTCCTGAGTCATTTTTACATAGCAAATATTATTATCATTTAATTTTTTCACATTTTTATCATCTATATTTTTGTATTTGTCAATAGTCTTATCTTTTTCATTAGAATTCTTCGTCATTACTAAATATTCTTTTTTATCAATATTTTTTTCATTTTCATATGCATATGTATTTATTCCGCTCACAAAAAACATTGACATTGCAACTACAGTTGCTATTATTCTTTTGCTCACTTTCTTCATATTTACCTCCAATTTTTTCTCTCGTTTACTATTACAGTTTCCTTTCGCAATCTCTTCCATTATTTCATTAGGTAGGTCCACTTCCCCAAATAAAATATGACTAGCTCTGGTTTCTACCATTCCTATTGACAGTTCAGCCAATAAGTTTGCTATTAAATCTTTCATATATTTTCTCTCTCCTTGTAATTTGATATGAATACTCTTAGTTTCTCTAATAAAGCATTCATCAATATTAATATGACCATTGTCATAATCTCACATTCATATCTTTTTAATATAGTCGATGTTATACTTATGCATATTAATATCAATAAAGCCTTTATTTTTATTACTAGTCTCATTTTTTCTGTATATATTTTCCTGTCTTTTGATTCTATAGGAATTTTCATCACAATAAATGCCCCAAATCCCAATACAATCATAATCTTTGTATATTTATATATACTTACAAACTTTCCAAGAAATATAGATACCGCACACATTAGTATCGAATAAAACAAACATGTAAAGTAATTTTTGCAGTGAAACCCTCCTACATACGGACGCAGACTAATTAATACTGCAATTACTATTAAAACCTCTTTTCTTTTACCTATTACTGAAAATATAATAAATATTATTGCTATCTTCTCTACCTCTCCAATAATAGATTCAAGTAAATAACAAATTTTTACTTTTGTTATTTTATCCAATCCCTCTGCCAGGAAATCAGAAAATCTCATCGCTAGCAAATGATTCATTTTCTTTACTCTCCTTACCTTAAAACGATTACCATTTCTTATATTTTCATTCTAAGATATTAAGGATATTGCTTCAATTCTTTCTTCGTACTCTTTCCCCAACGACAATTAACTGTACACAAACTACATTTATTTTAATTGACCATAATGTTTTCAATCTATATACTTTAATTATGACAAACATCATCTTGTAAAATTTGTCATTGTATTGGAGGTAATTTAATTATGTATAAAATATTAATTGTAGAAGATAATTCTATAATTACAGATTTTCTTATAAATGTAATATCAGAATTATACCCTAAATGGTCGGTTTATAATGCCGATTCTTATAAGAAGGCAATTGACATTGCGATGAATCAAGATATCGATTTATTTATCCTTGACTATGAATTAAATAAAGACAATTTAACTGAAAATGGATTTAATCTTGGCATTGAATTAAAGAATATTCCTAAATATAAGAATACGCCTATGGTTTTTGAAACAAGTTACCCAAATCATATTTTTTCTATTATAAATGAACTTCATTGTATTTATTATTTGATAAAACCGTATGAGAAAGCAGATATACAGCATATGCTTAATAAGATTTTAAATTACAATAATCTGGAAAAACGTTTTTCAATAAAGGATTCATTTGGAATTAACTCTTATATAAATGATAATGACATTATTTATGTTAACACCAACAGACATACCCTTGAAATTTTTACAACCGCAAATTCATTTTTATGCATGAATTATTCATTAGCACAGCTTATCAAAGAGTCTGACATATTAATTCAGTGTCATAAAAGCTATGCGATAAATCCTAAATTCATTACAAATTTAGATAAAACGACATATACTGTAACTCTTCAATTTAATGATAAAGTATTTTCAATTCCAATTGGTCGAAAATACAAAGAAACACTATTAAGAAAGATGGATTAATATATGAATATAAATTTTATAGATTATTTTTCAACAATTATAGAAACACTATTTTTTCTTGTTTTAAGTACAGGATTTTTATCAAAGAGACCTAAATTATCAAAGGTAATTCTTTCACTGGCTCCGATATGCATTTTTAAATTTGCCTTTATATTTTTACCTGTGTCATGGCAGGCAGAATCGTTATCATCATGTATAAATATAATACTTGGGATTCTTTCAATTATGATATTAACAGATTCAGGAGTATTAGCCTCCATCTTTTGTTATATATTAGCTTACATTATCGGTTTTCTTTTGCAAATTGTTTTAGTAGCATTTGTTCCTTTGTTGGGAGATTTTGTTAATTCAGATTTATTTTCTCTTTTAGGAGCAATTTATACCTTAATATGTGCAATTGTTATCAATCATTTTTTTAACCTAAGGAAAATATATTTTTACTTATTTGAAGGTGGCAAACTAATTACATTTATAATAACAAATGTTTTTGGGTTAAGTTTTTTATTTGCGCTTTATTTCAAATTAAATCGTTCAAATTTTGCTGAAATTATTTTATTTATACTAATTTCATTTTTTACTTTAGTATCAATAAATATTGTATTGATAAATCAATTAAAACGACTTCGTGTACAATCAGCACAACTTAATGCTTATGAGCAGTATCTTCCTGTTCTTGAATCTCTTATCCAAAACGTTAGAATTAAGCAACATAATCATACAAATGAAATTCAATCTATTATTTCTCTTCTTCATACTTGTAATGATTATGATTCTTTAGTTTCTGAGATGACAAAATATATTAATATCAGCTTAGATTCCACTGAACCTGATTATCTGCTGAAACTCAACTTGCATCTTGTAGCAGGATTTCTTTATCATAAAAAATTGACAGCTTCCGAACATGGAATAGTTCTGGAGTATAATGTCCTTTCTTATAATTTAGAATCCAAAGTTCCTGAATACACCTTAGTTGAACTTTTTGGCATTCTAATAGACAATGCTATAGAAGCCACTCCTAAAGATGGAACTGTACATATTACAATTAATTCTGCTAACAGAAAAATTATTTTTTCAACTAGAAATCCGGGATATGTTTTAACTCCTGATGATAGAACAAATTTCTTTACTAAAGGATATACAACTAAATCTACCAATACAAACTCCGGCTTGGGTTTATATAATCTTAGGGATATCGTTTTAAATCAGTACAATGGCAGTGTTTCTCTTTGGAACGAGGGAACTGATATTTTGTTTGAAATTATTGTGTAATAATGGGATTAATTGAGAAAATTCTATATGCCTCATCATTTACATCAATGCTACATTAATTCATCGTGCTACCTATATGCTTTACCCAATGTGTGGAAATTTTTACAATAAAAAGATGCTGTCGCGTTTAACACAACAGCATCTTTTTATTTATCCTATTACCAATAATTTTCTTATATATTTATATTTTCCTGCCTAATATTAATACATCTTACTCTGCATTATTGCTAAGATATTCTTCAATTTTGTCAATAGCCTGAACTTCATCCTCACCGTCAGCTGTTACAGTAACTGTTTCACCTGATGCAAGTCCTAATGTCATCATTCCCATGATGCTCTTTGCATTTACCTTAACATTTCCATGTTCTACATAAATCTTGCTCTGAAACTGACTTGCCACCTGTACACATACCGCTACCGGTCTTGCTTCCAATCCTGTCTGAATTCCTATTGTTATGTCCTTTGTCGTCATTGATCTAATCCTCCCTGGGTATTACCTCTTAAATCGTCTGCGATTTCGCTTATTTTGCGTAATCTGTGGTTTACTCCTGATTTTCCAAGTGGTGGCTCAAGCAATCCACCAAGTTCCTGCAATGAAGAGTCCGGATTCTCCAGTCTCACCATGGCAATATCTTGAAGTTTACCCGGCAAATAATCTATGCCTGCTTTATCTATTATGTATTGGATATCATCAATCTGTCTGCATGCCGTATTAACTGTTTTTTTAATATTGGCTGCTTCACAATTAACTTGTCTGTTATAATAGTTGCTCATACCTTTAAGAATCCTTACATTCTCCATTTTCATAAGAGCAACGTGTGCTTCCATAACATTTAAAACATCCACTATGCCTTCGCCTTCTTTGATATATACCACACAATTACCCTTTCTTGCAACCGTTTTTCCCTCAATATTAAAAATATTCAGTATATCCAGTATCTGTTTAGCCTTAAGTTCATTATTGCATGCTATCTCAAAATGATACGATTTGTTAGGGTCATTAATTGATCCTGTTGCCATAAATGCTCCCCTAAGGAATGCCCTTTTACAGCAATTCTTCATTATTACTATATTATTTTGTACTGACAATATTTCCTCAATATCACCATCATTATTGACTAATTTTGTTGCCTGAAGTATTTTAAGGCTTTCCTCATGATTCTTTATATTAACAGTATATGTTCTTGCCTTATTAGAATATGCACTTGTCCTTATGGAAATTTCAGGTTTTATTCTAAATGATTTTTTTATTAAATTTGCATACTTCCTTGCAACAGCCAATGTTTCAGTTCTCATCTTGATAGAATATTTGTTATCCCAGGAAATAATTACATTCCCGCACATACTTGTAATCGCGGCAATTTCAGCAATTCTACAATGCTGTGCATTACTCATTTGCCTCGATAATTCTTCTTTTACTTCACTTGAAAATGACATTTTTACTCCTACTAAAAAGTTCTTGTCTGCTAACATCTATTAATTATGTTGTCATTAAAATATCTCCGTCTTTTAACAGCTATTTTATTTTTGTTTTTAAAACAACTATCTGTTAATATCTCTGTGTGATATTTTTATTCCGTATTGTGCATCTTCAACATCAAGTGCGGCATACAGTTCTCCTGCAACAGTTACTGAACGATGGTGTCCTCCTGTACATCCAATTCCAATTACAAGCTGATTTTTTCCTTCTGCGATATAATTTGGAATAAGGAATCTTACCATATCAATTAATTTTTCCAGAAATACCTGAGTTACATCTGCATTTAAAACAAATTCCTGTACCTCTCTGTCGAGCCCTGTTTTATGCTTAAGCTCCGGTTCATAATATGGATTTGGCAAAAATCTTACATCAAATACTAAGTCACAATCTGTCGGTATTCCATGTTTAAAACCAAATGACAATACCGATATGAACAGATTCTTGTACCCTTTACTCTGAACAAATATTTTTTCCAATTCTACGCGCAAATCTCTTACAAGCAGATTACTTGTATCTATGATGTAATCCGCCTGCTCACGCAAGAAAGCAAGCCTTTCCTGCTCAACTTTTATGCCGTGGGCAACACTTTTATTCTCACCCATAGGATGAGCTCTTCTTGTTTCTTTAAATCGCTTGATGAGCATTTCTTTACTACAGTCTAAAAATAAAATTTCATATTCCTGACCTTTATTTTTCATTTGCTCAAGAACTTTATTTATTTTGCCCAAATTTTGTCCACTACGAATGTCCACACCTATGGCTACTCTGTTAACTTCACTCGTCTGACTATAAACTAAATCAGCAAACGTTCCTATGAGTTCTATAGGAAGATTATCTGCACAATAATAGCCGCTGTCTTCTAAGATTTTAAGTGCTGTTATCTTACCTGAGCCTGACATTCCTGTAACTATAACAAATCTCATAATTGTCCTTTCATTTTATTACCATTTAACAGCCGGTAATATTTTAACCTCCGGTTCCAGAGTCACCTGAAATTCTTCGTATACTTTTTTTCTCACATCTTTCATCAAATTAATGATATCTGTTGCTGTTGCATTATCATAATTAATTACAAATCCACTGTGTTTTTCAGATACCATTGCACCACCTACACGGTAGCCCTTTAATCCTGCATCCTGAATTAATTTGCCTGCAAAATATCCTTCCGGTCTTTTAAATGTACTACCGGCACTTGGGTATTCTAAAGGCTGTTTTTCTTTTCTTTTAGCCATTAATTCTTTCATATGCATTTCTATTTCATCTCTGTTGCCTTCGTGCAACTCAATGCATGCTTCAAGTACTATCATTTTTTCTTTTACAATAATACTTGTTCTATACCCTAACTCTAGTTCTTCTGCTTTAAGAGTTTTCATTTCTCCATTATTATCAAGTACCTTAACCCACTTAAGAACATCCTTCATTTCCCCACCATAGGCACCGGCATTCATTGTTACCGCTCCACCTAAGTTTCCCGGAATTCCATGGGCAAATTCAAATCCTGTCAGGCTTTCGTTTAATGCCTTTACTGCAATTTTAGATAATTTGGCTCCTGCCTTTGCAACTATCTCATTTCCATTTATTTCTATTTCCGCTAATGCAGAATCAATTTCAATTATCACACCATCAAATCCATCATCCTGTACTAATAAATTACTTCCATTTCCAATGACATAATATGGAATATTTTCTTCTACACATAAACGCAGAACATCCCTGACTTTTGTATATTCATCAGGGATTACATAGTATTTTGCAGTTCCTCCGGCTCTAAATGTACAGTGTGAACTCATCGGTTCATCACATCGCACATTACTATCACCGGCAATTAATTTTAATCTGTTTTCCAGACTTTTATTCATTGAAAAAATCTCCATTCAACTATTTTGATTATGTTTCTATATTAGATTTAAAGGCAAATATGTTAAATTCACAAAAAAATACATTTATGATTAACATTTGCTACAAATCTACTTTATAAAAACTGATATTTATTTACATATCATTGCTGCTGCACCATACATTCCTGCGTCATTTCCTAATGTTGCAAGATGTACTGCTGCGTCACCACATGCTGCAAAACATGTTTCACGGTATTTATCTTTAATAGCATCAATAAGGAACTGTCCTGCCTTACTAACACCTCCACCTATGATAAATGCCTGAGGATTTACAACTACTGCGATATGTGACATTGCTGTTCCAAGATATGTACCCATTGTTTCAACAACTTCATTTGCTCCTGCATCTCCTTCTTTTGCAAGGTCAAATACATCTTTAGCTGTGATGTTTTCTCCAAATTCTCTCATCTTTGTTTCTTTATCTGTATTATTCATTAAGCGTTTTGCAAGTCTTACAACACCTGTTGCTGATGTAAACTGTTCAAGGCATCCTTTTCTTCCACAATTACAGCTGTCTGTTTCATTATCATCTACATGCATATGACCAATTTCACCTGCTCCACCATTGTAGCCTGTGAGAATCTTTCCATTAATTATAACTCCACCGCCTACACCTGTTCCAAGTGTAATCATTACGATATCATCATAATCTTTTCCGCCACCCTGCCATGCTTCTCCTAAAGCTGCAACATTAGCGTCATTTCCTGCCTTAACCTTTATTCCTCTGAACATTTCAGATAACTTTTCTTCTACATTGAATGTTCCCCATCCGAGGTTTACACACTGAAGAACTGTTCCGTCATTTGTAATAGGTCCCGGAAGTCCGATTCCTACGCCTTCGATATCATCAAGGCTTATTTCTTTTTCTGCTAACTTAGCCTCCATTGCCTCGCAAATATCTGAGAGGATATTTTCACCAAAGTTCTCTGTTCTTGTAGTAATTTCCCATTTGTCTAAAAGTTCTCCTGCTGTGCTGAAAAGTCCTAACTTTACTGTTGTTCCTCCCACATCAATGCCAAAACAATAATTCTTCATTTTTTTATTTTCCTCCTAATCATCATCTTCTTCACTTTTTTTCATAATGTTATTCTGAACTCTGTTATAAAGTTCTCTTGCTGCATTATAACCCATCTTCTTCTGTCTGTGGTTAACTGCCGCTGCTTCTACAATAACCGCAAGGTTTCTACCCGGTCTTATAGGTATTGAGTAACATACAACCTGATTTCCAAGGAATTCAATATACTGGTCCTCTAACCCTAAACGGTCATATTCTTTTTCTCTGTTCCATTCTTCTAATTTTATTACCATGTCAATGTTCTGTGTATCTTTAACATTTTCAACACCGAACAAAGTCTTAACATCAATAATACCTATTCCTCGAAGTTCAATAAAATGTTTTGTTATATCAGGTGAAGTTCCAATTAATGTTTCTTCACTTACCTTTCTTATTTCTACAACATCATCTGTTACAAGACGATGTCCTCTTTTAATAAGTTCAAGGGCAGCTTCACTTTTACCAATTCCGCTTTCACCCATAATCAAAACACCTTCACCATAAACATCAACTAAAACTCCGTGAATTGAAATACAAGGTGCAAGTTCTACATTAAGCCATCTTGTCAAATCAGCATAAAAACTTGACGTTGTCATATCTGTTGATAAAACAGGTACTCCATTCTTTCGTCCTACCTCAATCAAATCTTCATCCGGCTCAATTCCCTGACATATTACTAAACAAGGTATTCCGCTTGTCATTAACATGTTATACATTTCAATACGTTTCTCATGAGTCATTTCTGAAATATATGCCCACTCAACATTTCCTATAATCTGTACACGTTCTTTATCAAAATGATTAAAGAATCCTGCTAACTGCAAAGCCGGTCTGTTTACTTCCGGAATTGTTATCATTATCTTATTAGTATCAATTTCCGGTATATAATTTTTAAGATTATAATTTTCTATTATTTTTGAAAACTTTACTTTTGCCATATCTATGTTCCTCCTATTTTTTATTTCACATAAGAATATGTTGCATAAACCTATTCTTAAGCCCTTTTTTACTATTTCCGTAATATATTCTTCCTAGATTTTAACATCATAAACACTCTTTGTACACTAATTTAATGAAAAAAATCATAAACACTTTTTGCAATATTTTTTGTAATAGAAGGTGCCTGCTCTAAATTTTCTAATGATGCCTCTTTTATATTGTCAATCGATTTAAAATGTTGCATCAGAGCCTTTCTTCTTGCCGGACCAACTCCCGGGATGTCATCAAGAATAGATTTAACCTGTTTTTTACCTCTAAGACTTCTGTGAAATTCAATTGCAAATCTATGTGCCTCATCCTGAATTCTTGTAATTAATTTGAATGCCTCCGAATTTCTGTCTATCGGAATTTCTATATTGTTATAATATAGCCCTCTTGTCCTATGATTATCATCCTTAACCATTCCACATACCGGTATGTTCAAATGAAGTTTATCAAGCACTTCAAGGGCAACATTAACCTGTCCTTTTCCACCATCCATCATAATAATATCAGGAAATTTGCTGAAACTTCCAAGTTCATAATCTCTTCCGTCTTCATCCATTTTTTCTCTTTCCTCTAATCCATGGGAAAATCTTCTAGTAAGAACTTCCGCAAGACTTCCGTAATCATCAGCGCCCTTTATCCATTTAATTTTAAATCGTCTATAACTGTTTCTTTTTGGCTTCCCATCTTCATAAACTATCATCGAGCCTACTGATTCATATCCGTTAGTATTAGAAATATCGTAAGCTTCCATTCTATGAATATTTGTTAAATTTAGCAATTCTTCAATTTCTTTTACGGCTCCGATTGTTTTTTGCTTTTCTCTTCTGTATTTTTCCTTATTCTGTTCTAGGAGATTTCTCGCATTTTTATTTGCAAGCTCCACAAGTTTTTCTTTCTGACCTTTTTTCGGTTTTACAATTTTTACCGTAAAGTTTTGATTTCTGCTAAGCCATTTGCTTATCAGTTCTTCATCTTCAATTTCTGTTGGCACAAATAACTCTCTTGGAATAAACGGAGTTCCCACATAATACTGTTTGATAAAATTAGTTACGATATCCATCCCTGTATCACCCGGAACAGTATTCATGTAAAAATGTTCTCTTCCTATTAATTTGCCATTTCTGACAAAGAAAACCTGAACTACTGCATCATTTCCTTCCTCTGCATATCCTATAATATCCCTGTCTTCAAACTGATGCGTTGTAATTTTCTGATTTCCGGCAACATGATTTATGCTATTTATCAAATCTCTGCATTCCATGGCTTTTTCAAAATCTAAAGCCTCTGATGCCTTCATCATTTTTTCTTCTAATTCTTTTATTGTATCTTTATAATTTCCCTCAAGAAACTTTATAGCCTTATTTATATTTTCTCTATAATCTGCTTTTGAAATGTAGCCCTGACAAGCCCCATCACACTGTCCTATATGATAATAAAGGCACGGTCTTCCATTTATTTTGGGCACCTGCTTATGTTCACCATCAGCTGTCAGTGTATCATCCGTAACTATTGACTTATTGCAATTTCTTATGTGATACATTTTCTGAAGCAGGTCTATCGTATCCTTTACCGCTCCTGAACTTGTAAATGGTCCAAAATACTTGCTCTTGTCTTTCTTCATTCTTCTTGCAAATAAAATTCTTGGATAATCTTCATTTATCGTTACCTGCACATACGGATAACTTTTATCATCCATAAGCATTGTATTGTATTTTGGTCTGTATTCTTTTATAAGATTGCATTCTAATATGAGCGCCTCTAATTCTGAATCTGTAAGAATATATTCAAACCTGCTTATTTTCTGAACCATTGATTCAATCTTCGGTCCTCTTTTTTTTACATCTTTTCTGAAATATGAACTCACTCTTCGCTTTAACTTTACTGCTTTTCCAACATAAATTACATCATCATGAGAGTCATACATAAGATATACGCCCGGAGTTTCCGGCAATTTTTTTAATTCTTCCTGAAAATTAAACATTCTATCCTATTACTTCTTTCACCTTATTTATTCTCTGTGTAAATTGCAAATAAAATTCATTATTCACATCATATGGCATTAAATAAAATAATTTTACCAAATACATTGTTATTGTTTTAATCTGACTTTCATCCTGCATTCCTTTCAATATATGTTGTATGTCTTTTAGGAAATAATGCCATATAACAATGTATTCATGGTATTTATTTATATTATCTATTCCAAGCCATTTATCTATTCTAACTTTAGTTTTATTTTTCTTCGGGCATTCATAAATCTGATTAAAATATTTAAAATCATTATCATCGTATATTCTGCCTAACGGGAACAATCTGCATATACCAGGTCTGTTTGAATGCACACTGCATCTTCCGTTTTCATCTAGAAAATAACATTTCCCACCGTCTTCCTGCATTTTTAAGTTTGGCAAAATGACACCGTCTGCTACATTTAATTCCACCGCCCTGCTCATCAATTCTTCCATTGTGATTCCGGCTTTTGCAAATTGGTATATATCATATGGATCAAGCACTATTGACTCTCCCATATTGTGACAACACTTGCTGCATCCCTCGCAGTCGTTGCATCCTATCCTTGCCAAATCATTTTCTGTATATAATTTTCCATCTGTCATCTCTGACAAATCCCAATTTCTCTCCATGTTTACCTCTTGTGACTATATATTTATTTACTATCCTGCAATTATAGTGAACTGCTAATTATAGTAAGCTGCTAATTACAGTAAGCTGCTAATTACATTTTTTATGATTTGTGATATAGCTAATAATAATATTTATTTCATATGTTTTAGTGATTTTTTATTAGCATATTTATTATCTGTAATTTGTTGAGTTTATTTTAATTTTTATTCTAACATAAAACTATTTATCGGGCAAAATAATCGATTTCAGAGAGTGTATAATGTAGTATTTGTTATTAAATATTACGAATATTTTTGCCAATCCTATTTAAATTCCGTAATTGCAATGAAAAGAATTTTCAACAAAAGTTTGACAGATTAATAAAGGCTATACTTCAACAATATTACTTGTAAAAGTATAGCCTCTAATTCAAATTATTCATTGATGCTTGAACTTGTATAAGAGATAATGTCTCTTAAAATAGTTCTTATGGTTTCTTTTTTATTCTAAAATGTTCTGATTTACTCTTCATATTTTTGCTGTCTGATTAACATTGTCTATCAGTTTCAGACTTATCTGCATCTTTATCTGTTGTCTGATTAGCATTCTGCTCTCCTGCTTCCTCAGCCTGGCACTGATGATAAATTTCCATAAACTGCTTTCCTGTAATTGTTTCTTTTTCATATAAATATTCAGCAATCTTATCGAGCTTGTCTCTGTTTTCTGTAAGAATTCTCTTTGCTTCTTCGTATTTTTCTTTCAAAAGAATCTTTATTTCTTCTTCAATTTGTGAAGCTGTCTTTTCACTACAATTTAAACTTGTACTTCTTCCTAAATACTGATTTTCTACCTGTTCAAGACTCATAAGTCCAAACTTCTCTGACATACCATACATTGCAATCATTGATTTTGCAATCTTTGTTGCCTTTTCCATATCATTTGAAGCACCTGTTGTAACTGAATCAAATACAATTTCTTCTGCTGCCCTTCCGGCAAGAAGCATAACCAGTCTTGCTTCAAGTTCGCTTTGTGACATCAAATATTTTTCTTCTTCAGGTACTGTCATTACATATCCTAAAGAACCCATCGTTCTTGGTACAATTGTAATCTTCTGTACAGGTTCTGCATCCTTTTCAATTGCTGTTACAAGAGCATGACCAACTTCATGATAAGCAACAATCTTCTTTTCTTCTGCTCCAAGAATCTTGTTCTTCTTCTCTTTACCTGCAATTACAACTTCTACAGCTTCAAATAAATCAGCCTGTGAAATCGCTTTTCTACCGGCTTTAACTGCATTAATTGCTGCTTCATTAATCATATTTGCGAGGTCTGAACCAACAGCTCCACTTGTTGCCAATGCAATTTCTTCAAGATTTACTGTTTCATCCATCTTAACATCTTTAGAATGTACTTTTAATGTTTCCAATCTTCCCTGTAAATCAGGTGTATCTACGATTACTCGTCTGTCAAAACGTCCTGGTCTTAACAATGCCGGATCAAGCACTTCCGGTCTGTTAGTTGCAGCTAAGATTAAAATACCTTTAGAAGAATCAAATCCATCCATCTCAGCAAGCAATGCATTTAATGTCTGTTCTCTTTCATCATTACCGCCACCATATTTTGAATCTCTGCTCTTACCAATAGAATCAATTTCATCGATAAATATAATACATGGTGCATTTTCCTCTGCCTGTTTAAATAAATCTCTAACTCTTGATGCACCTACACCAACATATAATTCAACAAAATCTGAACCTGATAATGAGAAGAACGGTACTTTAGCTTCACCTGCTACTGCCTTTGCAAGTAAAGTTTTACCGGTTCCCGGAGGTCCTACAAGCAAAGCTCCTTTTGGAAGTTTCGCCCCAATTTCTGCATATTTTCCGGGATTGTGAAGGAAATCTACCAATTCAACTACTGATTCCTTAGCCTCATCCTGTCCGGCTACATCTTTAAATGTAACACCTGTTTCTTTCTGAATGTAAACTTTGGCATTGCTCTTTCCAACTCCAAATATTCCATTTTTGCCACCGGCACTTCTTTTCATCATCATGCCAAAGATAAAATAGAATACGGCAAACATAATAACAAGCTGTATTACATAGAAAATTATTTCCTGTGAGCCGCTGTCAAATTGTGCCTTAAAATTAACATCAGTATATTTTGTTTTTAATTCCTGAATCAGTGAAATATCTCTATCTTCTAAGTCTGTTGTCCAATATTTATACTGAATAAATGAATTTTCTGAGCCTTTTAAAGTTAATACAATTTTTCCTTTGTCAAATACTACTGTATCAACTTTGTCCTGCTCTAACAAAGCTATAAACTGATTATATGTTATTTCCTTTGTTGTTAACGCACTTGTCATATAAGATGAAAGTGACATAAATAAAAATGCGGCAACTATTGCTATTACTATAGGTATAATTGTGTTTTTGTTAGGTCTGTTGCCATTACCATTATTACCTGAATTATTACCATTATTGTTGCCATTATTATTTTGATTATTATTTTGATAAAAATTATTGTCCATCTAAAATTCTCCTGTCAACTGTGTAATTGTAGTTTATTTTATCATTTTGTCTTAATTAATGCCAGTTATATAGCATATTTTTTATCTCACATACCATACTAATGTTATTTTATGAAAAAAGATTTAACAAATATTAAATTTTTATTTTTTTCGTTTTCTCAAATAATCCGGTAATTATATATCACCTTTATTTTCTTTGTTTTCTCATATAACCATCACTTATACTTTCTATTTATTTAACAATTACCTAAAGTGCTTATTATAAAGGTTATAATTATTTATTTTAATTTGTCAGTGCTTTTTTCTTATTATTATAAACTAAAGTATGCATAATAATTACATATTTTTTGTATTTCACTATATAATCAAAAGTTTTTTTTTCAAAAATTCATTTTTTCTGATTTTTTATAGTATTGCGTTCTTATATGTTGTATATTTTAATCGTGTTTGTTTTTTTAGAAAATGAGCATTTTAATATAATAAAATAGGTACAACAAAACACTTTCAGAAATATTGTTTTAATTATTTTTCGAATTTAAATATATTTGATAAAATCAATTTTTTCTGATTGAATTATAGGAGGAAAATTATGTCAGTAAAATACGTATTTGTAACCGGTGGTGTTGTATCCGGCCTTGGCAAAGGAATTACAGCCGCTTCCCTTGGCAGACTTCTTAAGGCTCGTGGATACAAAGTAACAATGCAAAAATTTGATCCATATATAAATATCGATCCCGGTACTATGAATCCAATACAGCACGGCGAAGTTTTCGTAACTGATGACGGTGCTGAAACAGACCTTGATTTAGGTCATTATGAAAGATTTATCGACGAAAGTCTTACAAAAAATTCAAATGTAACAACCGGTAAAGTTTACTGGTCTGTTCTTACTAAAGAACGTCGTGGCGACTTTGGTGGGGGAACTGTTCAGGTTATTCCTCATATCACAAATGAAATCAAAAGCCGTTTTCACAGAAGTTTAAATGAAGAAACTGAAATCGCAATCATTGAAGTAGGTGGAACAGTTGGTGATATTGAATCACAGCCATATATCGAAGCAATCAGACAGTTCCAGCATGATGTTGGACATGAAAACTGCATTCTTATTCATGTAGCATTAATGGTTTATCTCCCAGCATCTGAAGAAATGAAAACAAAACCAATTCAGATGAGTGTTAAGGAATTACAGCGACTTGGTATTCAGCCGGACATCGTTGTATGCCGTACAGAATTTGAAATTGATGATATTTTAAAAGATAAAATCAGTCTTTTCTGTAACGTGCCTGCAAGCCATGTTGTACAAAATTTAACTGTAGACATGCTTTATGAAGCACCTCTTGCAATGGAAAAAGAACATCTGGCTGAAATCGTATGCGAAAGTTTAAATCTTGATTGTCCTGAACCTGACTTAGATGATTGGAAAGCAATGGTTAAATCAGCAAAGAATCCTACAAAAGAGGTTACTGTTGCTTTAGTTGGAAAATATATTGCATTACACGATGCTTACATCAGCGTTGTTGAATCATTAAAGCATGCCGGATATGCTGCTAACGCAAGTGTAAATATCAAATGGGTTGACTCAGAAACTGTAACAGATGAAAATGCTGCTGAAGTATTTGGCGATGTTTCAGGAATCCTTGTTCCTGGCGGATTTGGAAGCCGTGGTATTGAAGGAAAAATTTCTGCTATCCGTTATGCACGTGAAAACAACATTCCATTCCTTGGTCTTTGCCTTGGTATGCAATTATCAATTGTTGAGTTTGCAAGACATGTTGTAGGATTTAGAGATGCACATAGTGTTGAACTTAATTCAGCAACTACTCATCCTGTAATTTCTCTTATGGCTGATCAGGAAGGTGTTGATAATATCGGTGGAACATTAAGACTTGGTTCTTACCCATGTAAATTAGCTAAAGACAGTTTAGCATACAAATTATATAAAGAAGAATTAATTCATGAACGTCATCGTCATCGTTACGAAGTTAACAATGACTATCGAAAGGATTTAACAAACAACGGAATGATGCTTTCAGGTATTTCTCCTGACGGAAGAATTGTTGAAATGGTAGAAATTCCATCTCATCAATTTTTCATTGCTACTCAGGCACATCCTGAATTTAAAAGCAGACCTAATAGACCTCATCCATTATTCCTTGGATTTGTTAACGCATCACTCGATAATCAGAACAAATAAATATAAACCAAAAACAGGGAAAAGCCTTCAATTGAAAGCTTTTCCCTGTTTTTTACTAACTATTGCATAAACTCCATATCCGATTGCGCCACCAAGTGTATTTGCCAATATATCATTTATTTCAAAAAATCTTCCTGAAAACATTTGCAATACTTCTATTGCTATTGAAAAAAACATTATCCCTAAGATTATTTTTAACGGAGATAATTTGAATACAAATGGAATCAAAGCACCCAATGGAACAAATAATCCAATATTTAATAGTAGCATCATCCATTCCCCTCTACCTGACGGTAAATAGAAACCTATAGAACCTACAGACTCTTTAAACCACTGTAGATTAAATTGCATTCCAATAATTCCTGTTATTTCCAATATTGTCCAAATGTATACCAGACACAAATACTCTACTATACACTTTGATTTCTTTACTTTCTTTCTCTTTCCCAATTTAGTTGATATAAGTATTATGGCGGCATAAATAACTGCTGCCGGAATTAGTGCCATAATCATATAGGATATGGCTGTTATTATGTGTGTTTTCATTTAATTCCTCCCTCTAATTATTCTTAATTTCAGTCACATTCCAATAGGTGTGTAATCCATTATTAAAAACAGATGCACCTCTAGGCACCTGATAAATAGTATTATATATATTATAGTAATCACCAACTCCGGTTATCACTGATATACTGCCAACTATCAATAATCTCATGAGTGAATAGACTAATTATTATAATAAACCCACTAACAACCATCGAAAAAATCAGTTTCATTTTAAGATGGTTCTGTAATTTCATTAATGTGTCGTATAATGCAAATCCTGCTATAGCAATTACTCCCATTACCATCGGCAATGAAATTATAGTTGCTTTAAGCATGAATTTATTTATATTTTCCGGTTCTTTAAATCTAACACTTGTATCTAAGATTTCATTTTTTTGAAGTTGTTTCTCATTCTCATAAATTCCCCTAAACTTTATGTTATACATTCTGTCTCCTTTGCAATAATGTTGTTTCCATAAAGTACATTTCTAAAAAACAATACTTAAATGTCGCATGATTTGCTATCTGCTACAGTTCTTTTAAAAATCTAAATTTCGTATAATAATACTTTTAACTTTTCTTTTATGGGAAATAAAATCTGATACATATATTTATTAGAATTACTAAAATATATTTTAGATAATCATTTTCATGACCTCCCCCTTAATATTTAACCAATACATCAGTAAATTATATATTATTTTACATAATATTACAATATTTATCCACCATTGCACCCTTGAAGAAATGATTAAAATAAAAATACTCAAGTATTAAATTATACGAAAAAAGCGATACACCACGAAAATGCAGACTTTTCAGTTTCATTACTTTCGTGGTGTATCGCCTTTATTCTTAATCCATATTTATTTAAAAATTGTAATAGTAAACCTTTATGTGTCAAAATACTCTTTCTTTACAAACTCTCACATACTACGTCTTGCCATCTTTATTATGTCGAATACACTAAATATATTACACATTCACAGATAAAACATCTGAAATTTATCACTATATTAATCATTTCAACAGTTCGCCTTTAAGCGTTTGAATATGTCGAACAATATGTCCAATATTTCCCTCTCCCGCATATTGTGTTTCATCAAAAAAATTATTATCTAATGTAGACCAAAACAATTTGTTTTCTGTGCCCTTAACATCTATTATTTTATTTAACTTTCCAACATAAACTTCAAGGTAACAGTTTTCAAGATAATATGTAAAATCCATCATATGTAAAAGTGTAATATCATCTTTTGTTATGGTTGTTTCTTCTTTAAGTTCTCTATATGCAGCGTCAAGTCCATTTTCATTTTTTTCTATTTTTCCACCCACAAAATTCGCTAATCCCTTATATGGCTCTTTTTTTCTTTTACACATCAATATTTTATCTGCATTTTCATTATATACTACTATTATATTATATCCTCTCATATTTTCACTCTCATAAAATTTATTTTCATTATATAAACAACACAATTTACTCATTTAATTATTAAATAATAATAAATCAAACTCTTTTATCTATACGAATAAGTAAACTCACTATAACTGTTCCCTACTTATTTATTTGAAAATATCTTGCTTATCCATATATCTTTTTAATAAGAATATGCAAAAATACGGAAACGTAATTATATTGTTATTAATTCCAATATTACCTGTAGTAAATTTTATTCCATGCTTAATATCTGAATATTTTTCGCTATTAATTAATTGTCCTAATGATTTTGACCTGTTATTATTTGCCTTCACTTCAATTGGTATAAGTTCATTTGCACTGCGAATAAAGAAATCCTCTTCTAAAGAAGAATTTTCTTTTTTGTAATAATATAATCCATAACCTTGTTTTATCAATGCTTCGGCAGCAAAATTTTCATATAAAGCACCCTTATAAATTCCCATATTTTTATTTGCACGTAAATCTATTTGAGACTCATCATCAAGATTTGAAATTAAAATTCCTGTGTCTGCCATATAAACTTTAAATTTACTATCATCTATATTTCCTTTTAATGGCAACTCTGCAAATCCCAAACAATAACAAACATTAACAAGTCCTGCATTTTTTAACCATTCCACACATCCCATATATTCTTTTGCCCGTCCACCTTTGGATACTTTTGAGTATTGGAATTTTCTATTTTCTTTTGCCAATTGAGCAGGTATTGATTGATAAACGCTTAATATTTTAGCCTTATCCAATCCTTCAGCATATTTTACAATATCATTTTCGTAGTCATTATTTAGTTGTCGTTGCAAAGCTAATGAGCCTTCAAATGTACCTTTTTCAATATACGTCGATACTATATTGGGCATACCACCTAATATGCAGTACTCCAAAAATAAATTGGAATAAACCTGATATTCTATTTCAGTAAAAGCCTTTTCTTTAAGCATATGCACTAGCATATCTGATATGTCTTTATTAGAATACCCTTTTGCCCATAAGAATTCTTCAAAATCCATGGAAAACATTTGATAATCTGTTTTATATCCCACACTAATACTTGCTATACGATGATACTGAACTCCCAATAATGACCCTGAACATATAACGTCATACTTACCGTTTTCTTTAAAAAATTTTAGCGCTGTTGCTATTTCAGGAAAATCTTGAATCTCATCAAAAAAAATAAGTGTTTCGTTCTCTTCAAATTGTTTTGTCGGGTCTATTCTACTTATTAACCTTACAATTGATTCAACCGCAAATCCCTCTTCTATAATTGATTTGTATTTTGGTTCTGTAATAAAATTTATTTCTATTATATTTTTGTAATTACTCTTTGCAAATCTTCTAATTGTCTCGGTTTTTCCTACCTGTCTTGCCCCCTTTATTATTAATGGATATCTATCTGAATTATTTTTCCATTCCTGCAAATAATAATCAGCTTTTCTTTTAAGATAAGTCATATTTCGCTCCTCCAAAACCTTCTTATATAATACCAATTCCAGCAATCCCTAACTATGATGACTACGGATTGTTCCGTGTTATGCGCTTGCACAATCCTACCCTGACATCATATATTATACACTATTTTACATTTTTATGAGCGATTTTTTTAACTTTTTTACATTTTTATGAGCGAACTTTTTTATAATATTTACATTTTTATGAGGGAACTTTTCATCAATTCCAACACTTTTATGAGGATATTTATTTTTTCAAATATAGATATGCCATCATCCTATAGTACTTTACTCAATAATTTCATATTGTAACATCTCATATTTAAGATTTGTGCCTTCATTTATTCCCTCTGGTAGTAAAGCTCTTGCTACCAACTTTATATTTTCACTTTCAATATCTGTTCTTTTTAAATTTGCATAGTCTCCATCAATACTGACTACCGTATAGTAAAAAGTTTGCATTGCAATTCTCCTTAAAAATTAATTTACTTTTAATATATCCATAATATGATTTGATGCACCTATCAAGTCCATTCTTTCACAGGTTATTAAATGATATTGAATAAATTTTTTATATTCTTCTTCTGAAAAATTATCAATAACATTACTCATATAAGTTGCCGCTCCATCTGTTGCAACTATCTTTTCTCTTGTCACATTTTGGCTGAAATTCACTTCATCAATATCTTCTATTCTAACCAAATCAAAGATTTCTTCGATATCTGATTTAAATTTATAATCAGGAGTTATTTTATCTAAATATTCCATGATATGTTTTTGTTCAAATAAATATTGAAGTACTGTTGCTTCATTTAAAACATATGCGACAAAAATATATCCACCTTTTTTAGTAACACGTACAGCCTGTTCTAAAACCTTCTTTTTATCTTCCATAGTAAACATATGGTACATTGGTCCTAAAACTAATGTCACATCAAATTGTCCCTCTGAGAATTTTGAAAGATTAAGCGCATCGCCTTGCTCTGCACATATATTCATCTCATTTGTTATTTTAGATTTTAATATTTCGACATTATGTTCTACATATTCTATCGCATTAACATTATATCCTTTTTCTGCATAATACAGCGAATATCTACCTGTACCTGCCCCTACTTCCAAAATACAATCTCCGTCCTTTAATATATTATCTATGTATTTTGTTGTTGTAATAAATTCTATATTTCCTACTCTATCTGCTAATCTTTTCTCTTCATCGCAGACATCTGTGTAAAATTGATTTAACATTTGTTCTCTATTCATTTTACTACTTCTCCCATTTTTACATATAATACCAAGTCAAAAATATTTTGTGTTTAACTGTGAATTCTTCCGGATATTTATTCTTTAACATAGCCATATGTTCTCTGTCAAACTGTGCAATCTTATTTACATCCATAGATGCCATAACGCCTCTGCTAGCCATCATTCTTCCATGCCATGTTTCTCTTGTAAATGGCAAATCAACAACTATAGTATCCATCTTAGGCTTATCAAAATAATGTGTAGTTAAATCTTTTATAGGACCAAAAATAGTTTAGCATATAAATTATACAAGGAAGAATTAATCCACGAACGTCATCGTTATGAAGTTAACAACGATTACAGAAAAGATTTGACAAATAACGGAATGATGCTTTCCGGTATTTCCCCTGACGGAAGAATTATTGAAATGGTAGAAATCCCATCTCATCCATTCTTCATTGACACTCAGGCACATCCGGAATTTAAGAGTCGTCCTAACAGACCTCATCCATTATTCCTTGGATTTGTTAATGCATCACTCGATAATCAAAATAAATAATATAAAATGAAAACAGGGGCTGTAATAAAGTTCCTTAAGAGGGGGCTGTCGCACTAAGTAATTAGTGTTCAGCTCCTTTTTAGTGCAAAATTTTTCAAAAAATAACTGTTAGGCCTCGAAAGAATCTGACAGTTGATGTAAAATTAACGTATGACCAAACACATTAACTTACAGAAAAATTATAGTCTAAATCAGAGCAGATATCAATTAAAACTTCCGCTAAATATCGAAACAATTATTCCGGAGAATGATTCCGTGCGTTTACTAAGTCAGTTTGTGGAGGCTATGGATTTAACTGACCTATATTCTACTTATGAAAGAATAAATTCAGTATCGCCAAGAACTCTTCTGAAAATTGTTCTTTACTCATACATGAATGGAGATTATTCTTCACGTTCCATGGAATTAAACTGTAAACGAGACATCAATTTTATGTTTCTTCTGGAAGGAGCACAGGCTCCTGACCATGCAACATTTGCACGATTTAGAAGTATTCATTTTGCTCCCTGTTCTAAGCGAATTCTTGCAGAAATGTCTAATACACTTTTTGATCTTGGGGAAATTTCAGGGGAGACCATTTTTATTGATGGCACAAAAATTGAAGACAGTGCAAATAAGTATACTTTTGTCTGGAAGAAGGCGGTAACAAAGAATCAGGCTAAACTTCTTATAAAGCTTGCCGATTTTGTGGCTGAATGTGAACAACTGTATGATTTAAAGGTTGTTTATGGTGACAAATTGAAGATAAAGCATGTAAGGAAGCTACGCAAAAAGCTTTATGCCCTCAAACAATGTGAAAATGTGCATTTTGTTCATGGAATTGGTAAAAGAAAAACACCACTTCAAAAGAGCATTGAAACTCTTGAGGGATATTTATCCAAACTCAAAGAATACAATCAAAAAATTCATATCTGTGGAAAACGGAACAGCTATTCCAAAACAGACCCTGATGCAACGTTTATGCGAATGAAGGAAGATGCCATGGGGAACGGACAGTTAAAACCGGCATACAATCTACAGCATGGTGTGGACTCTGAATATATCATATGGCTTACTCTTGGACCACAGCCAACTGATACAACAACCCTGATACCATTTTTAAAAGATGCAGAAGCTCATCTAAAATTCAAGTATCGAAATATAACTGCTGATTCCGGATATGAAAGTGAAGAAAATTATCTGTTTCTTGAAAAGAACGGGCAGCTTTCATATATAAAACCCGCTAATTACGAAATCTCAAAGACAAGAAAATACAAAACTGACATTGGAAAAATTGAAAACATGGAGTACGATAAGGAATCTGATATTTATACATGTAAAAATGGCAAAAAGCTTACTGTAGATTATATTCATCATACCAAAAGTAAAACAGGATATGCAGTTTAGAAGATATTTAAGCAAAGGAACAACAAATGTTTAGGCAGAAAGTCCATTGCTGGCAATGGCTAGAAACATAAATAAACTGCATAACAAGATTCAAAAAGAAAAAACAGGAACTCATTTATTTCCAATTAAAAGTGCCTAATTTTTAAACTTTTAAAATATTTTTTCAAAGCCATTAATGATGGCTTATTAAAGTACGCAATTTTTTTCGAAATGACATAATAGTTTAAATTTAAATATAAAAATAAACTCAAAAGTACATAAATGAAGCTGCCGTTTCACAAATTTTCATTCGTTAAAGCGACAGCCCCTTAGAACGGCAAGCATGAGTGAGCCGTTCTAAGGGATAGTTTAAGGTTAATAACGGAACTACTGCATATTGACAAATAAAAAGCGCGGGATATACATATTTTTTCAATATGCAATATCCTGCGCTTTTTATTTGTACTAAGTAAATCAAATTATATAATTGTGCAATGTGAATAATTGTCATTATCACTATATACTTTAATTTTTTTCAATTAATATATAATGCAATTCCACTTAACCATATATATTCAGTTTTTCAAGTACATATGTCATAACAGACTTTGATCCTATTACAACTTTTCCACTGCATGCCATTCCGTTCTTTAGGCTGACACTTTCTCCAGCTTTATCCTTGAGTTCCGTTTTGTCACATTTTACTTTAACAACGTAATAAGCATTTCCGGTGGTTTCATCTACACTAATATCCCTTGATATGCTCTCCACGCTACCTGTAAAATATCCGTACTCATTTGACGGATATGCTGCTATTTCAAACTTAACCTCCATGCCTTCTTTTATTCTTCCAATATCCGAGTTAAGTACATAAACTTCCGCATAGAATTCCGATTCCTTCTCAGGATATATACTGCCTATTGTTTTTCCGGCATCTATATATGTTCCGTTTTTAACATTACTGTTACTGTAATAATACCCTGATGTTAAAGCCGAAATGCTACAATTATCGTTCTGAATATTATAACTTTTCAGATAGTTTTCGCACTCTGCTTTTTTATCTTCATAGGTAAGCTTTTCCGCAGCTATATTACCTTTTTCAGTAAGAACAGCTATGTTATCCTCTGTTTTTTGCGCGCCAGAACTGTCCCGCTGGATTTTAGCCGACGAAAGGCTTGTCTCAAGCGAAATCAGATTATTATTATATCCTTCTATCATCTGCTCAATACTTGCTATCTGATTCTGTTCAAGATTAACAAGTGACTGTTTCCTTTCGGATTCTGTTGCTTCTTTTGCGTTTTTTGTTTCGCTTTTTTCTTTTTTTAATGTAGCAGCCTCTTCTCCTGAAGCCTTTTTAATCTGACTGTCAAGTTTGTTAATCTGATTCTCATATTCGTTTATTTTATTGTCGTACTGCAGTTTATTGTAGTTATATGAAGAAAGATAACTGCTTACTATACTGTTATAATAATTATCTGCATCCGAAAATTTGTTGTTTCTGTTTACAATACAATCTTTTACCTGGTTAAGCTTATTAATTTTATCCTCGTATTGATTAATTGCTGACTGTATTGAGTCAACATTTTCAACATAAGCATCCTGCATTTCAGTATTTTTAACTGTCCCCTGCTCTATGCCTGCATAAAGAAGTTCATATCTGTTTACAAACTCATCATAATACTTGTTTTTCGCGTATTTATCCGAAATTTTTTCACCTTTATCAAGAGCTACTTCGTATGCCGTAAGCATTTCCAACCTTGCATTTGCGTTTTCCAACTCTTTATTGTAGGAGAGTATTGTATCGCCAAGCGAATCAACCTTTACAATATAAAGTATATCCCCCTCATTTACATAATCCCCGTTTTGCACTTTGCAGTCGGAAACCTGACCGCTTATGCCACTACTTACATCATATATTCGGTTGGTTCCCTTAAAGATTCCGTTTCCGGTAACAACATCATCCAGTTTAAAAATTGATGCCCAGATAACCGCTCCCAGAATACACGCAAGTATTGCATAGATTGTATACATTATAAAAGGGCTTGGCTTTGATTCGTAAACTTCAACACTGTCGCTCAAATCTCTCATTTCCACAATGATTGGTTTCATCAGATTGCCTCCTCCTTTATTTCAAGTGTCTGCTGACTTACAAGATCTGCATATTTACCACCAAGTTCTGTCAGTTCTTTATGATTACCGCTTTCGATGATTTTCCCTTTTTCCATAACATATATCTTGTCACAGTTCTTTATTGTACTCAGTCTGTGTGCAATAAATATTACTGTCTTATCCTTTGAAAACTCATTGATTGTCTTATCAAGGGCTCGTTCAGTTATTGCATCAAGATTGCTGGTTGCTTCATCGAGTATAAGGATGTCAGGTTTTTTAAGCATAGCTCTTGCTATTGCAAGTCTCTGCCTCTGTCCTCCGGAAAGATTAGCTCCGTTTTCATCAAGAAACGTTTCGTATCTAAGTGGCAATTCATTAATAAATTCATGCGCCTGTGCCATTTTACTTGCTTCTATAATGTCATCCATTGTGGCATTATCAAGACCTAATGTTAAATTTTCAAATATCGTCCCGCTAAAAAGGAATGTTTCCTGAGGGATATATGCAATCCTATCCCTAAGTTTTTCAATCTGAATATCTTCAATATTATTCCCATTGATAAGAATATCTCCCTCTTCAGGCGTGTACATGTGAAGCAACAGTTTTGACAACGTAGTCTTTCCAGAGCCACTCTCTCCGACAAATGCAACCTTTTGTCCTTTTTCTATTTTCAGATTAATATCCTCGAGAACAAGTTTTCTTGTTCCATATCTGAATTTCAAATTCTTTATTTCTATATCTCCTGAAAGACTCTCAGGGGACATTTTTCTGCTTTCTTTTTCTGTCTTCTCCGCTTCTAGCTCAAGTATTTCTCCGAGTCTGTCTGCTGCTACAACTGCTGTCTGCATCTGCGGCTGAAGGTTTATAAGATTTTTTACTGGATCTAAAAAATATACCAATAAAGAATTAAATGTAATAAGGGCACCTACGGTCATCTCACCGTTTATAACACTGATACCTCCAATCCATAGAATAATAACTCCTCCTACAAGTTCTACAAACGTCTTAAGAGATGTCTGGATGTTTTCTGCGAAAACAAGATTAAATATACTTCTCAAAAGTCTTACAAACTTCCGCTCTGTTTCAAATTCTGCTTTTCTCTCAGCATTATATGATTTTACTGTCTGAATACCATTAAGGGACTCAACCATATAAGAAGTAAGTTGTGCATTTGCTTACATCTGCTTTCGATTAAGTCTCTCATACCATTTGTTAAATGATATAACAATAATAAAATAAAGTCCAACCACAACAACTGAGATTCCAAACATCTTTGCATTCTGAATATATAAAATAATCGCTCCTGCAATTGCCATTATAGTGTCAATCATAATTGTAAGAGTTGCACCTGATATTGCATCTCTTACTTTTCCTGCATCCTGGAACCTTGATATTATTTCTCCTACTCTTCTTGTACCAAAGAAATTCATTGGGAGTTCCAACACATGTCTATAGTATCCAAGCAAAAGAACTATATCTAATTTTTGGCTCAAATATAGAAGCATCTGAGACCTAAATGCATTAAGGATAACTCTAAAAAGATTGAGAACAATAACACCAATTGATAGCGTCATAAGTGTCTGTGCCAAACTATTTGGCAGCACCGTATCAATCAACTCCTGAAAATAGAAGGCACTTAATATTCCTAGTACAGTATAAATAAAAGAAGCTAAAAAAATGTGCAACAATAATCTTTTTTGTGGTATAAGCAATTTAAAAAAGCTCAAAAGTACATTACTCTTTGTAAATGTTTTATCAAGTTTATGATCTTTAACAAAAAGTATACACACACCTGTCCACTTATACTTATTGCCCGTTTCAGATTTTCCAATAAACTCATCAATTCTTATCTTCATTACCCCTTCTGCAGGGTCCGCAATAATTATATGTTTTTTTGTAATCTTATATATTACAACATAATGTAATAAACTATCATTAACTATAACATGTGCTATGCACGGCAAACTAATCTTTTCTCTTAATATATCATTATTTATTTCTTTGGTTTTCACACCTTTAACTTTAAATCCTAAAGTATTTAAAGCTTGAATCATTCCGTAGACATTTGTTCCACGTTTATCAGTTCCTGCGATTTCTCTTATTTTAGAAATACTTATATTATACCCCTGTTGTCTACAAATTGTTGCGATACACGCCGCACCACAATCTGTATTATCATGTTGCTTTACACAATTGTATTTCATCTTATCTTCCCTTTGTAATTATTTATAGATTAATAGATATGGTATAAATTTCTCAAATTATATCAAATAATAATCTTTCTACTTCAACCAGGCATTTACAATTTCCTAACTATTGGAATCTCTTCCAATACGAGTGTAATCCATAATTAACAATTCTAATGTGAGACGGCGTTTTAAACACAGAATAATAAATATTATAGATGTCTGTTGAAGAAAACATAATCATATACCAGGACATAAACAGCATTGCTAAATTTATATTTGTATTTATTATGCCCGCCAAAATATACCATGCTACGAACAATCCTATCCCTTGAAAAAAAACAGGAGCAATATTAATAACTATGAATCTTTTTTTTGATATTTCTGCATTACAATAAATCAGGAAAAAACCTTTTTTCATATTTGTATATATATATTTTCTTGATGTTCTTGGGTAAAAAACAGCATGTATATATTCATGTAATATTCTCATAAAATTCACTACTATAATCCAAGTTAAAACAGTCACTACAGTCCACACATCCAATTTATATGTAGTATCTATTGTCATTATTTTTTGTATTGATAACACAATAATAAATAATATTACTGGCAATGTAATTATCAATCCTCTCGAAAAAGCTTCATTCAGATTCTCACCCTCTTCAAATTGAGTCCAACCAACTGGGTCTTTTCCCTTATTTTTCAACTGATTTTCATCAACATATTTACCTTCATAAGAAATATTAAACAACTGTTTTCTCCCCTCTAAATCTTTTTTGCTCTATTTTTAATCTACTTTCCTGCGGCGAATTAGGTTTTCCCTTTTTTACATCTTTTGTCTCCATATAATTTCATCATCAACTATTGCTATTTGCATTTTTCACCTCATAATTTAACCGGTTTATTTTTATTACATTTAAATAGTCTTATTTAAAGTGTACTATAAAATACTTGAACTGAACTTATCTTTATATTTTGTATGATTAAATATTTATATCAAAGTCATATCTATCTGTTATACATCAAAATATTAACAATGAACTTATTTTCCGCCCGGATATTCATGCTTCCGGAATATTTCTCCACGCTTCTTTTTACATTTATAAGTCCGTATCCATGATAGTCAGTATTCTTTTTATTTGATATATATTTACCATTTTTCATTTTAATATTGCCATCATAATCATTTTCTACTGCTATGACTATTTTATTGTCTTTGTAACCGCACTTTACTTCAAGACTTTTATTTTCACTTTTTGAAGCTGCTTCTATTGCATTTGACAAAACATTTGAAAATATTGTGCATAAATCAAAAGCTTCTATCTTGCAATTTTTAGGAATTTGTCCTTTCACACACATTGAAACATTCTTTTTTGGGGCTTCACTATAATACCTGTTTAATATGGCATCTACTATTCCGTTATTAACAGTGAGCACATTACCGAAATTTTCAATTTGTCCACATATGCTTTCTATATATTTGCCAACTTCATCATATTTTTCTTTACGCAATCCTTCTGCAATAACATTCAGATGACTTCGTATGTCATGTCTGAACAATTTAGTCTCACGTTCGCGTTCTTCGAGATATTTATAATGATTTTTCTGTTCTTCAAGAAATTTCTGATTGAGTTCATTTCTTTCTTTATAATCACTTCTTGAAACTGCAAGCATCATTACCAACGCTATTTCAATAAACATACCTATTGACATTGCCAAAAACGTCACATACACTAACGCCACGTTATCAACCTGAATCTGAGCGAAAACATATTCTTTAAAAAATACGATGATAAATGTATTTGCAATTGTCAATCCTAAGAAAAATATGTAATAGCCTATGCCTACTTTTTCTATTCTGTTCCGATATTTTTTTCCAATAATAATTGATAAACTCAATAAACAGGCAACTGTTATCAGACTCGACATAAATCTCTCAATTAAGTGGTTACCTATTTTTTTATAATCCATTAGTACTTCTATTATTACCCTTGTCATTTCGTCCAATAAAGTTATTATAAATACTGACCACAATGTCAATAGCATAAATTTTGGATTCACATTTTCATATATTATTGCCATTTGGACAAATACAAATAAAGTATATAAAATAAGATAGTTCACAACATTAAACTCCGCAACTATTCCCATTGCCACACATACTAAACTAACCGGCAATATTATATTATTAAATTTTCTTTTTTGTCTGAGAAAAAACATATCTGATATAAATATGTACTTCAATACTTCCAGGAAACATAAAATCATATTATAGATTATCATTTTTATGACTTTCCCCCTTACCCCTTTAACCAATACTTCGGTAAATTATACATTATTTTGCATAATATGACAATATTTAATCATTTGTACAACATTTAATATAAGCCTAAAAATTATGACCTCGTTTTTCTTCAAAAAACCTACCTTTATAAACAGTGCCTTTCCCTATACAGTCAAAAAAGAGGATAGTTCATCTATCCTCTCCATACAACACCTATTGTTTAATATTAAATATTTATTCATCTACTCTGCTCCAGAAATCTACAGGCTCATAGTCTCTTAAAGCTACCAAATATCCGCTTTCGTCAAGTTCCTTTTGTATTTCATCTAATGTTTCTTTTGAATCAGCAGATACAGTATGATAATGATATTCTGAAGTTATTTGCATAAGCGGTGTAGACACGCCACTTTCAATTCCTTCAATATATTTTTTTACATCACGGCGTGACTTTATATTCATATCAACTTTTATGACTCCGTATACTTTGTGATACACAAATACGTCATCTATCACTCCTCCTAAATCTACAATGAGATTTAATTCATCAGGAATCTGCTCTGTTGTATGTTTTACTTTAAACACTCTTTTAAATGTTTCTTCGTCATTTAAAATATAACCCTTATGAGTAGAAATAATTTCGTGATTTTTTGCTCTAAGAAGTGCAATATCCTGAACAACAATCTGTCTGCTTACATTAAATTTTTCAGCCAATTCCGTTCCCGATACAGGATTTGTGCTTTCCTGCAATATTTTCAACAGATTTTCCCTTCTCTTTTCTCCGCTCATAATTTCCATCTCTCCTACAAATTTAAATATATGAATGTTTAATGTCCGGCCCTTAAATATATAAATTTAATACATCTCAATATCAAATATATTAAGTTCCATCTCTCCTGTGTCTTATATTCTGTGAAGGTTTTTAAGTGAAATATCCATAATTGGTGCAGAATGTGTTAATGCACCGCTTGAAATATAATCAACACCTAAATCAATTAATTTTGCTATATTTTCCTTAGTAACATTTCCTGAAATTTCAATTTCTGCCTTATAATTTATAACTTCCACTGCTTCTTTCATCTCTTCATGGCTCATATTATCAAGCATGATTATATCTGCTCCTGCATCTACTGCCTCTTTTACCATTTCAAGATTTTCTACTTCAACTTCTATCTTTCTTACAAATGGTGCATATTCCTTTGCTGCCATTATTGCTTCTTTGACACCACCTGCAGCACCTATATGATTATCCTTTAAAAGAACACCATCTGTCAAGTTGTATCTGTGATTATTTCCACCACCAACTCTTACAGCATATTTTTCAAATATTCTGTTGTTCGGGCTTGTCTTTCTTGTATCTAATAATTTTATTTTGCTATCCTTAAGTAATACTGCTATAGAATGTGTGTATGTTGCGATTCCACTCATTCTCTGAAGATAATTAAGTCCTGTTCTTTCACCTACTAACAAAGTTCTGATATCGCCTCTTACCTTTGCCATAAGCTGTCCTTTTTTTACTTCATCCCCGTCCTGAACGTAGAATTCAAATTCTGTATTTTCATCTAAAAGTTCAAATGCTCTTCTGAATACCTGAAGTCCACAAATAACTCCATCTTCCTTGCATACTAAATCTACTTCGCCAGCCTGTGCTGTTGGCATTACAGCATTTGTGGTTACATCTTCGCTTGTCACATCTTCTTTTAATGCGCTTAATACTAATGGATCAACGCTTAATTTCAAAGTAATTGGATCGTACATTTATAATACCTCACTGTTTAATCTTTCACTTTATATCTATCATTTAATCTAATTGTTTAACTTATTTATTTAAACTGCCTGTTGTGCTTCATTATTTAATCTGTCTATTTCATCTAAAACAAGTTTTTTGTACTCTTTTGCAAGGGCATCTCCATCCTGGTATTTTGTTATATCTATGTTTTCAAATTCCTTCTGTTTTGTAGTATTATACTGTTCTCCCATCTGGATTGCTGCTCTTTTCGCAAATACAAGACTTTCTAATAACGAATTACTTGCAAGTCTGTTCTTTCCATGAACCCCATTACATGCAGTTTCTCCTACTGCATAAAGCTGGTCCATTGATGTCTTACTTTCAAGATTTACTTTTATGCCACCCATAAAATAGTGTTGTGCCGGTACTACTGGAATGCAGTCATCAGGCACATTATAGCCATATTCTCTACAATGTTTTACTATATTTGGAAAATGGCTTTCTAACTGTTCTCTGTCAATTGGTTTCATAGACAGCCACACAAAATCAGTTCCGTCTTTCTTCATTTGTTTTCTTATTTCTCCGGTAACAACGTCTCTTGGTTGCAGTTCATCTGTAAATCTTTTCATTTTTTTATCCAAAAGAACTGCCCCTTCTCCCCTTACTGATTCTGAAATAAGAAAACTTCTGTCTGTCTCATTCTCAGTGTAAAATGTTGTAGGATGAATCTGAACATAATTTGTATTCTTAAGTTCAATTCCGTGTTTCAAAGCGAGTGCAATTGCATCTCCTGTCAAATGTCTGTAATTTGTAGAATATCTGTAAATTCCACCAATTCCACCACTTGCTAATACTGTATAATTAGCCGTTATTGTATCAAGTGTGCCGTCATCTTTCTTTACCACCACACCATAACATACATTATCTTCACATAGAATGTCCACCATTGTCCAATGTTCTTTTATTGTAACATTTGGCAGTTGTTTAACTCTTTCATAAATATGACTTGTAATTTCTTTTCCGGTTACATCTTCATGAAATATTATTCTGTTTCTTGAATGTGCACCCTCTCTTGTATAACTTAATGAGCCATCCTCTTCTCTATGAAAATCTGCTCCAAATTCAACCAAATCTGTTACTATATCCGGTGAAGATTTTATCATTGTTTCTACTGCAGCTGTATCATTTTCAAAATGTCCGGCTCTCATTGTATCATAGAAATAACTGTCATAATCTTCTTCATCTGTCAACATGCACATTCCACCCTGTGCTAAATATGAATCACTATGCTCAACTATATCTTTTGTAATTATTAATATTTCTTTATCTCTTGGAAGATTATATGCACAATAAAGTCCTGAGCATCCACTTCCAACAATTACTATATCTGTTTTCATTTTACTTCACTTTCTATAAAGAGATTTTCTATTCTAAAAAAAATAAATTATATTTAATCTGTATATTTTAATTTCTTATTAACGAATTCTAATCTTTATTTTGCTAATTCAAGCATTCTTGATAATGGATAATTAGCCTTCTGTCTTATCTCTTCATGTAATTCAACCTGATTATCAAATGTTTCTAATACGTTTAACACTTTTTCAAGTGTAATCTTTTTCATATTTGGACAAATCTGTGAATCCTTAACCGGATAGAATTTCTTATCCGGATTTCTTTTCTGAAGTTCATGAAATACTCCGATTTCGGTGGCAATTAAAAATTCTTCATCTTCACACTTTGTTGCATAGTCAATAATTTCAGCTGTACTTCCTATAAAGTCTGAAACAGCTAATACATCTTCTGTACATTCCGGATGTGTTAAGACTTTAACTCCGGGATGTCTTTTCTTTGCGTCTGCAATATGCTGTGTTGTTATTTTTTTATGTACATGACAATATCCATCGTTGAATATAAAGTTCTTGTCCGGTGTCTGTTTTGCTACAAAATGCGCTAAATTGTTATCAGGAACAAAGAATATGTCTTTATTTGGTAATGCCTTTACAACTTTTACTGCATTTGATGAAGTTACACATACATCTGAATATGCTTTTATTTCTGCTGTTGAGTTTACATAACATACAACCGCAACATCAGGATACTTTTCTTTTACATCTAATATATCTTCTACTGTAACCATATGAGCCATAGGACAATCTGCTGATAAGTCCGGCATCATAACTGTTTTCTTAGGATTTAATGTCTTAGCACTTTCTCCCATAAAAAGTACACCACAGAACAAAATATTCTTCTGTGGAACTATTGTTGCAATCTTACTTAATGCAAATGAATCTCCTACATAGTCTGCGATATCCTGCACCTGTCCATCTACATAGTAATGTGCTACTATTGCAACATCTTTCTCCTGCTTTAACTGTTCAATACGTGCTATCATATTTTCCATTTTGCCACCTGAACTGATTCGCCATTATGTTTTATAGAACCAGTATTTTCCTTTCGTGTTTTCATTAGGTGGCATTATATCATCTGTCTTGTCAGTTGTCAAATCAGTTGTTAACTCATATGTCAATTCAGAACAAGTGATGGCTCTTTTCAAGTTGTACTCTTAATTTAATCTAGCTTCAAATCCGACTATATTCTTTAACCTGATTATATTTTAAAGGGCTGTTATACAGTTATACTCTTTCCTTTATTTCACCTTGTCTATAACCCTCGAGTAATTCCTCAAGTTCTTTTATTTGCTTCTTAATATTTTTTCCTATATCACTGTCTCTAACCATAACTCGTTTATCTATAGTCTCTATTCTATCTGCAGTTGATTCAATATCTTTATTTTCTTCAAGTGCCGTTTCAATACTTTCAAATGGCTGATGTGACATAAGTCTCATGCTGTGGGAATTATAAATTAACGTATATCCTGCAATACCTGTAGTATCATGATATGCTTTGCAGAATCCGCCATCAATTATTATAAGTTTGCCATTTGCATGAACCGGCTTTTCTCCTTTTGTTACCCTGATTGGCGTATGGCCGTTAATTATATGAGACATTGGTGAATACATATCAAAATCATGAAGAATCATATTACATGTTTTTTCATCTTTATAAAAATCATAATATGGATTCTTAGGTTCATTCCATGCATTTTTATCATCAATAAAAGTTCTTTCAAATGTCTTTATTCTTCTTCCTGATAGCGGAGATTTTTCACCGCACCACAAATACCACATAAAATCAAGTTCATCCTGATTATTCTTATTAAAATAAGCTTTTCTCGCCATTTTATCAGCATAATCAAGATAATCTTTTCCTTTATAATTCTTGTCATTTAATTTAATAACAGCAAAATTTCCATCCTCATCCAAAGGAACGCAGCCATGATATAACAAATTATTATTGAAACAACAATACATACTTCCTTTTGCATATAAGAATTCTATATGTTGTTTTAAACGTTTGTTATTAACATACATTCTTCGAAGTTCTTTCACGAGTTGCTTTTCTTCTGATGATAATTCGTACGGATTTTCTCTATCAACTGTTGGAAAATTAACATCATTCATCTCATATGTTTTTCCTTCAATTTCAATAGTTCCATTTTCATAATTTATTTTATGTAAAAGTCTTCTATCATCCATATTATATTCGGGATGTCTTGAAATAATCTGTCCTTCTAATTTAAATAAAATGACTGAAATTGCTTTTAATGCTGCTTTCATAGGTTCCATATCCGGGTATAATCTTTCTGCAAAAAGCGTTAAAGTTCTAAGACTTATTCCATATCCGTTTTCAAGCATTTGCATATTATTATACTGAATATTATTTCTTATTGTCGTGGCAATACACGCATCACTTCCGGCTGTTGCTCCCATCCACAAAATATCATGATTTCCCCACTGTATATCTATTGAATGGTGTTCCATCAGCAAATCAAGAATATCATCAGGATGTTCTCCTCTGTCAAATACATCCCCCACTATATGCAAATGGTCTACCGCAAGACGCTTTATCAGGGTCGATAATGCTTCTATAAATTCCTCTGCATTTTTTATACTAATAATTGTGTCTAATATTTTTTCATGATAAACAATCTGATTATTGTCTTCATCTTCCTGCATATGTAAAAGTTCATCAATAATATATCTATAGTCCTGAGGCATGGCTTTTCTCACTTTAGAACGTGTATACTTTGATGAAAATTTCTTTGCTATATTAATAAGTTTTTTCAAATTATCCCTATACCAACCGTCCGTCAGTTTGTCTTCCTGCCTAAGCAAATTCATTTTTTCTTTCGGATAATAGATTAATGTACATATCTCTTTTCGTTCTTCCTTCGTCATAATGTCACTAAACATTCTGTCTACTTTGTCTCTTACTTCACCTGCACAGTTATTTAACAAATGACAAAAAGCTTCATACTCTCCGTGCAAATCACTCATAAAATGTTCTGTTCCTTTTGGAAGATTTAATATTGCATTTAAATTTATAATTTCTGTACACACAGACTGTATCGTTGGGTATTTTTCTGAAAGTAACTGTAAATATCTTTCTTCGCTCATATCTGTATCTCCAAATCTTTCTCTTCTTATATAAACACAAGAAACTCTCGCTTTGACTTAATTTCAAAAAATTAAATCCTAATGCAAGAGTTTCTCTATTATCATTTATTTAAGTCTCTCTAAAGTTTTTAACAATAATTCCCATGTTCTTTCTGTTGATGCTATAGATAACACTTCTTTTGTCGTATGAATATCATGCATCTGCGGTCCAAATGAAATACAATCAAGTCCTTCTAATTTTGATGAAAAGATTCCACACTCAAGTCCTGCATGAATTCCTTCAACTATAGGTTCTTTACCGTAAATTTCCTTATATACATCTACCATAATATCGCGCACTTTAGAATTTTCAACATATTCCCATGCCGGATATTCTCCGCTTATGCTTATTTCTTCTCCAAGTAAATCCGCTAATGAGCGAATTTTTTCTATTAAATATTTCTTTTCTGAATCTTTTGAACTTCTTACTGAATAAGTAAATATTATGTCATCTTTATTTGTTCTTAACACGCCTAAATTAAGTGATGTCTGAACTAATCCCTCTACATCATGGCTCATTTTCTGTACACCATGTGGCATATTAACTAAAGTCATAATTGCTCTAATTGTAGTTGGAACTGTTGCAACATCAAGTACCTGACTTGGAAGAACATTAGTTGTAAGTCTCATATCAGGGTCTGTATGCTTGTATTCATCCTTTATCTCTTCAAATGTTTCTTCTACTATCTGTTTTACTTTATCAACGTTTTCAGGTAATACGGCAATTGCAGCTTCACTTAATTTGGCAATTGCATTGTCTTTCTCTCCACCATTAATTGAAATAATTCTTATATCCATATTTTGAACAAGATTTAATAATATTCTTCCAAGAGCAACATTTGCATTAGCTCTTCCTAAATGAATTTCTGCCCCTGAATGTCCTCCTGTAAATTGATCAAGCTTTATTTCAAATATCTGTCCGTTTACAGGTTCATGCTGAAATGGAACTTTGCATTCTACTGTTCCACCACCTGCACAACTTACCGTAAATACTCTTTCATCCTCTGAATCAGCATTTAATAAAATCTTTCCTTTTAAAACTGATGTATCAAGTGCTGCTGCACCCAACATTCCAATTTCTTCATCTACTGTAAATACTGCTTCAATTGCCGGATGTTTAATGCTGTCATCATCTAAAATGGCTAAAGCCATTGCCACTGCAATACCATCGTCACCGCCAAGAGATGTTCCTTTTGCACTAATGTAATCTCCATTAACCTCTAAATCTAAGCCTTCTTTTTCCATGTCTTTGTTGCAATCAGCTTCTTTAACCGCAACCATATCCATGTGTCCCTGAATGATTACCGTATCCGCATTTTCATATCCTTCTGATGCATCTTTAAAAATAATAACATTTTTGCTTTCATCCTGAATATACTTTAAATTATGTTCCTTTGCGAAATCTACAAGGTAATTACTTATCTTCTCTACATTCTTTGAACCATGTGGTATCTGTGTTATCTCTTCAAAATATTTAAATACACTTGTCGGTTGTAAATTTTCTAATACTTTCATTTTATGTCATCCTTTCCTGTTGTTAAAATTCTATATCTATTCTGCTCCATCATTAGAATCTGCTGCATTATTATCATTATCCTGTGCCGCTGCCTGTGTTGGTGCTACTGTAGCCGCCTGTGTTGGCGCTACTGTTGTTGGTGCCACTGTAGGAGCCTCTGTTGTTGGCGCCACTGTTGTTGGTGCTGCCGTTGTTGTTTCTTTAGCTTTCTTTGTTTTCTTTTCTGTAGTCTTTTCTTCTGTTGTTGTTTCCTTCTTGTAAGTTGTTACAACTGTTGCTTTTGTTGTGTATTCTTCTGTTGTATATTCTTGTGTTGTTGTCTCCTGAGTGGTATTTTCGGTTTCTTTAGCATCTTTATTTCCACCTGTCAGATTATTTGCAAGAATAATTACAAGAACAACTATAAGTATTGCTGCTACTGCTAATGCTAATGCAATAATACTCATCTTTTTATTCTTATTGCTCTCTCTTAATATTTCTAATTCGTCTTCTTCTATACCATCATCGTCAGTTTCTCCGTAAAACAGGTCTTCTATAACTCCTGCTCTCTCCTTCTGAGCATTTTCCGCTTCATCATCAAACTGAAAATCTGTAGTGTTAAAATTAAAGTCATCAACTTCCTGAGGTTCTATGTCCTCAAATTCCATAGCTTTATTTTCTTCAAAAATCTTTGTATCAGCCATGCCTGATAAATCCTGAGTTTTAGATATATCATCATCTTCTACGTTAAAGATTTTTGTCTTGCCTTCATCCGCATTAATTGCATCCGATAGTTCCTCTGTTTCTGAAAAATCGATATCATCTAAAAAAGTTTTCTTAGCATCTGAATCAACCGGCGTTCCACATATATGGCATGTCTTCTGCCAATCTGCCAATTGAGTTCCACAATGTTTACAATACATATGTACATATCCTCCCTGTGTTTTAAATTAAGCATCCATATATATATACGAAAAAAAATGCTATTTTATTTATTTCTTTTTTGTTTTGTATTATAATAACACAGTAACTAAATTTTATAAATACATTCGCAGGAGATTATTTTATGTGGAACAGAATAGAACTTAAAGCAGCTGCAAAGCAAAGATTTCATTCTAACTATTGGCCATCAGTTGTTGTAGCTGTTATCTTATCAATTACATTGGGAACTTTTTCTTTTGGAAACAGTTTCTCTAACGCAACTTCTGATAATTATTATAGCAGTTCAGATATTAATAATATACTATCTGATTCTTCTATTCCTGACTCATCATATTCAGATATGTCAGCATACATGAAGGATTACATAACTTCCATTTTTCCGGGAGTAAATGTTAGTGCATTACTTCAAGGTCTATCTTTAGTAATATTAATTGTCGTATTACTTTCATTACTTTTAAATGTTTTTGTATTTAATCCTTTGCAGGTTGGGTGCCAGCATTGGTTTATTCGTTCAAGAACTGAAGACAATTATAATATTGGTAGTGTAGGATTTACATTTAAAGAAGGATATGGAAATGTTACAAAAACAATGTTCTTAAAACAGCTTTACACATTTTTCTGGTCATTGTTATTTGTCTTTCCCGGAATCATCAAATCCTATGAATATCGTATGATTCCTTATTTACTTGCTGAGAATCCATATATGAGTACAGATGAAGCATTTGCAAGAAGCCGCTCTATGATGGATGGTGAAAAATGGAATGCCTTCGTTCTTGATTTGTCATTTATAGGTTGGAATATTTTGTCATCATTAACTTTAGGTCTTGTCGGTCTTTTCTATGTGGCACCATATCAGGCATATACTGACATGGAATTGTATGTAGCTTTATGTTCAAAACCTAATAATGGATATAACGGAACAAATTATAATAGTTATAATACCAATAATGGTTATGGTAATAATAATAGTTACAATAACAATAGTTATAATTATGACAACGATTATAGTAATGGTAACTCCGGCTATGGTAGTGGCTATGATGATAATAACTATAGCAATGGCTATGATGATAATAACTATATCAATGGCTATGATAATAAATATGGCAATGGTAACGACAATTCAGGTTATGACAACAACAGTAATTCAAATTATAACAATAGTTCAAATGACTACGATTACAACAACCATGATAATTTAGATGAATAGATTATGCTTATAAAATTTTAATATTTTCAGAATAAAAAAGCATCAAACATTATATTTTCAATTATGTCCATATAAATTATTTATTTAATGGAAGTTATTTAATATATTGTTTGATGCTTTTTTTATTGTATTATTTCACGATATTATATATCTGTATAATATATGGCATTTCATAATATTTTTTCACCTACATCATATTATATATATTTGACTAAAAAATCAATATCCTATATAGTATTATATTATAATGTTTCAATTGGGGAGAAAAAAATGAATTCACTATATATTGTTATGCTGGCTTATAATGAAGAAGCTAATATTGAAGAAGTAATTGCTTCCTGGTATCCGGTTTTATCCGACAAATGTCCTAATTCAAAATTAGTAGTTGCAGATAGTGGCAGTTCTGACAATACTCATCAGATTTTAATAAATCTAACGAAAAAATATGATAAATTAGAAGTCATTTCTAATACAGCTAAAGAGCATGGTCCAAAAGTTATTGCTCTTTATGATTATGCAATAAAAAATAAAATAGATTATGTTTTCCAAACGGATTCTGATGGTCAGACAAATCCTGAAGAATTTCAACACTTTTGGGATTGTCGTAAAGACTATGATGGAATATTTGGAAACAGACCTAAAAGAGGCGATGGTTTTTCAAGATTACTTGTTGAAAAAGTCGTATGTATAATTTTAAAATTATATTTTAACGTAAATATTCCAGATGCAAATGCACCTTTCAGACTTATGAATACAACTGTTTTAGAAAAATATTTATATAAACTTTCACCTACTTATGCTTTACCTAACATTGTAATAAGTATGTATTATTCATATTATAAAGAGAAATGTACATATAAAACTATTACTTTTAAGCCAAGACAAGGTGGTAATAATTCAATAAACCTTCCTAAAATATTTAGTTTTGGAGTTCATTCTTTAAAAGATTTTAAACTTATAAAAAAAGAGATGAATTTAAATAAAAAGGAGATATAACGTGACAACTATGCAGCAACACCCATATATAAAAAAAATTGTTTTTGTTTTATTTTTTACATTCTGTTCTTTCTGTTCTTTTGTATTCTCAATAAATAGTCCCTCACATCCATGGAATTCGTCAAATACTTGTGTCGATTCAACTGTATTTCAAACTATAGCTATGTTAATTAAGAAAGGATATTTTCCATATAAAGATACTTTTGATCATAAAGGTCCTCTTCTTTATATAATTAATTATATTGGTTACTCAGTCAACGCTATCTGGGGAATTTGGTTAATAGAATGCTTTTTTTTAACAGCAACATTATTATTTATGTTTAAAATAAGCAAATTAGTGTGTAATAACCTTTTAGCATTGATTTCCACTTTTTTTGCTTCGATGTTACTTTTTAAATACTATGATTTCGGAAATTTAACTGAAGAATATGCAATGATTTTCATTTCTATTAGCCTTTATATTTTTTTAGATTACTTCTTAAATAATTATTTAACTGATTTTAGACTGATAATTTGTGGTTCGTGTTTTGCATTTGTTTTTTTACTAAGAGTTAATATGGTTGCTTTATGGGTTATTTTTTGTCTATCTATATTTGTTATATGCATTTATCAAAAAAAATATACCGAACTTTTAAAATATATTTCATTGTTTATACTCGGTGCAACAATTGTAACCATTCCAGTATTAATGTGGTTATCATTTAATAATTCTCTTTTGGAATTTTTTAATTGCTATATTTTATTTAATTTAACATATTCAACTTCCTCTAAAATAGGTATTTTAGTCATATTTATGTATGCTGTCTTTTCATTCACTCCTCAAATGATAATTAGTGTATCAACTTGTATTTATCAGTATACAAAGGTGAAATCAAATATATATATAATCTTTGCATTATATTTACTATTTTCCTTACTTACAATAAGTCTTCCCGGAAGAAATTATATGCATTACGGAATGATTAACATTCCTGCTACTATTTTTCCAATTAGCATTTTTATTAATTTAATTTTTAATGAATTCAAAATTTTAAATAATTTATTACATATTATATTAACTATATTTATTATTGTTTTTTTATTTTCGCCACTAAAGCAAACTTCATCAGCTTATTTAACAAGACACGAAAATAAATATCCACAAGGAGTTACTTCTACATGTAATGTAATAGAATCTAACAGTAATGAAAATGATAAGATTTCTGTTTATGGAAATTGGGATATGATTTATCTTTTAACAAACAGATTACCTGCATCGAAATATTCATATCAGTTTCCTATAGGAACTGTATCACCCAAAATCTTTGACAAATATTTTAATGACTTAGAAAAAACTCAACCTGTTCTTATAATTATAGAACCAGAGCGATTTGACAAAAATATAGAAAACTTTTTACAAAAAAATAACTATAATTGTATTGCTGATATTCCTTACAAAAATTCAAAGAATAATATTTTAATATATAAAAAATGACCATCAAATGATGGTCTTTTTTTATAGGTGGTCAGTTATGTACTGTTCCACATTGTCCTTTTCAATATCTAAAGCAATTGAAAATTCTTCATATAGATTTTCTTTTGCTTCTTTTAAATATCTGTCGTCAACATATGTAATTTTCTTTCCCTGTTGAACTCTTTCCTTATTGCGCATATGCAATGTCTTAATAATTCTAATCCATTCAACACAATCACATGACGAAATTGCTTCTTTATATTTAGCCTCTCTAAGTCTTTCATTGTTAATCCACAACGGCTCAATACTTTTAATCTCATTTACAATATCTTCCGCCTGATCTTTCGAAATAACTGATCTCATTGTTACCCTGTTGTTGTCTACAGGATAAAATACTTTACTCTGTTCAGATTTCATTGGTACCAAAACATAATATAACTTATCTTTGTCGGCACCCGATATCTCTAACTTAGTAATGTCATCAATCTTACAAACCCCATTTCTGCCGTGTACAACATATTCTCCTATTTTAAACACTTATCTCACCTCTGACTTTTCTTTTCGGCTATGTATTTATTATACTCCTTTAACCGACAAAATGTCATAGGCATAATAAACAAACTTTAACACGCTAATGTTTGTTCATTATGTTAACTATTTAAACTCTACACTGACTCACCATTGTCAAAATCATCATCTTCTTCACCTTCATCATCTTTTTCTGCTAAATATCTGATGTAAGCCTGTTCTTCTAACTTTTCATCGTCTTCCATTATTCCGTTTTTATTTTTATCAAATTTCTTATCATATGGTCCAAACATACAAACCTCCCTATTTACTCATTTTTAACTGCATTTACATCATACGGTGTTGTCTGATATACATAATAATTTAACCAGTTTGTGAATAACAACTGTCCTGCTGAACGCCAATTAACAACCGGCTCTTTTGTTGGATCATCATCAGGGAAATAATTTACAGGAACTTTAGGATTCATTCCCTTTTCCGTATCTCGTATATATTCTAATTTTAAAGTATCAGCATCATATTCCGAATGGCAAAATACAAAGAATTGTCTGCTATCTTCACTTTTAACAATTGCTACTCCTGCCTCATCTGATTCTGCCATCAATTCAAGTTTAGGTTCTGCAAGAATCTGCTCTTTTGTAATTTCAGTTGCTCTTGAATGTGGAGCGTAAAATACATCATCAAATCCTCTAAATAGTGGAGCATTTTTCTTAAGAATATGATGTTTATAAATTCCTGATAGCTTAGGTATTCTGTCTCTCTTTCTAATACCATAATGATAATAAAGGCCCGCATAAGCGCCCCAGCACAAATGGAATGTACAATGTACATGTTTCTTTGACCATTCCATTATCTTGCATACTTCATCCCAGTAATCGACATCTTCATAATCTATAAAATCAAGTGGTGCCCCTGTGATAATCAATCCATCATAAAAATGATCTTTTACTTCATCGAATGATTTGTAAAATTCATCTAAATGACTACTGTCTGTATGCTGCGATTTATATGTTACTGTCTGTAAAAATTCCACCTGAATCTGTAATGGAGTATTAGATAATTTTCTTAAAAGCTGTGTCTCAGTTACAATTTTAGTCGGCATTAAATTCAATACTAAAACATTTAATGGTCGTATATCCTGAGTCATAGCTCTCTGCTCTGTCATTACAAAAATATTCTCCTGCTCTAAAATATGCTGTGCAGGCAAATTCTGTTTTACTTTAATAGGCATCTTTCTTCACCTCTATCAAATTCATATGTAATATAAAATGACGTTGGGGGGGTCTAAAGCCTCCAACTTTAATTCCTACGAATTGTTTCGTGCTATGCACTCCCACAATCCTAGCATCATAAAATTATATTATACCACAAATCTATTATATCCACCAATAACATTTAGCTAATTGCCATACAAAAAATTTACTTCTTCTATAAATGCTTCAAATGTAATTCATCCCATATAATTTAGATATGCAATATGGCAATAAAAAATGTGCTTCAGTTTTACTAAAACCAAAACACATTTTTTACATTTATAAATTGCAAAATTACTTTCATTATTTATTATTACTATATAACAAGTAATTTATTCATCTTTTATTTTCTTCTTACAGTTACTTTAACTTTTAATTTCTTGCCGCTCTTAAGATTTACTGTAATTGTAGCTTTTCCTTTCTTCTTCTTCGCTTTAATAACACCTTTCTTATTAACGGTAGCTATTTTTTTATTAGATGATTTATAACTTTTTACTTTATCGCCTGCTGATAAATTTGATACTCGTATTCTATTATATTTTCTGCGGAATCTTAGTGTAACCTTTGTTGTATTTAATTTTCCTGTAGGCTTAAGTTTTTTCGTCTCTTTTGTCTGTAATTTTCCACATACACTACAAATTCTTACTTTAGTTCCTTTTGCAAATATAGTTGCACTTTTTGTAGTTACCCACTGTGAATAAATATGTCCGTCTTCTATACAATCAAACTGCATAAGGAAATTCAAATCTGCATTTCCATTTACTCCGGGAACTTTTCCGGTTGATGTTGATTGCCATATCTGGTAAGGCTTTGTATATGAGCATGCCGAATTATATTGTGCTACCCACTTTGTCCATTGATTAAATCTGCTATCTGTAAGTTTATTTGTCCACCAATTTAGATTTGCATAAACGCCTGCCTTATAACCTGCTGCAATAGTCTTATTAAAAAATGCTGTAGCAAAATTTCCTAACTGCTTTGGAGTAAGTCCGTTTTGTGATGAATCTTCATAATCTATATAAATAGGATATGTTGGTTTTGCGCCTGTAGATTTAATTAATCTTAAAACATGATTTGCTTCGCTCTTTGCATCAGACTTACTTAAAGCATACGAATATATGTAAATTCCATAAGGAATATTGTACTTCTCACATCCTGCAACATTTTGTGCAAAATATTTGTCATCCTGACTTGTTAAATTGTTTCCATATCCGCAACGGATAATAACAAAGTCAACATCCGATTTACTAACTTTTTCCCAATCTATTTTTCCCTGATGATGACTTACATCTAAACCTTTTGCAACAGCGCCTGTAATTTGCTTTAATTTGTCATTATAGAATTTACCGTTACTTTCTCCCCATGCTGTCTTTTTTGATGTTGTTGGTGCTTCCGTTGTTGGGACCTGTGTTGTTGTCTCTACCGTAGAAGCCTGTGTTGTTGTTTCAGTTACAGGCTGTGTTGTTGTAATATCTGTAGTTGATGATTCCTGTACTGTAGAAGTTTCTGTTGTACTTGTCTCTATTGTACTTGTCTCTTTTGATGGTTCTGTAGTTTCCTGTGATTCTTTTGTTGTTTCCTGCTGACTACCATCAACAGTCACCGGTTCTTCTTCAGCATTTACCCTTACTGAATATTTATTATTCTGATTTGTTTTTGCCTGTGCCTTTACACTTGTAAAATTAAATGGCACCGTCGTAGCAATTAGTGCCGCCACAAGAAAAACGGCTACTTTTTTCTTTGCTTCTGATTTCATAGTTGGTCTCCTTTTATATAGTATTGTATATTTGACCCAAATTTATATTGTAACTAGCATATACTTTACAAACTCTCTTGTAAAATATCGATTTCTCATCACTTTTTCAATTTTACTGTATATATAAATTATTACAATAGACTGCGCTAAATTTCAGAATTTTTGCCACACTTTTGTTAACTAAAAACACTTTCTTTATTTGAAATTAACAACTGTTATTCCGTATTTTTTACTACGCATTATCATAACTCCGATATTTTTTTCCTTATAGTATATCTAATATTTTTTCAGCAAATTCTACTACAAACACTACTACGCAACTGATAACTGCCACCTGAAACAGACTTCTTCCCCACCATGCAAGTGCAACTGCAGTAATAAGTGCTATGATTGCAGATAACGTACTCTGCGTAGAATCCAAAATTGCCGGGAACGTCATTACTGCCAATGTTACATATGGGACGTAATATAAAAATGACTTTAATGTCTGATTTTTTATCTCTTTTCTTATTAATGTAAGAGGAAGCACTCTTATCAGATATGTAACAAGAGCCATTGCAAATATGTAAATATATATTTTACTGTTCAATTATTTTTCCTCCTTTACAGGGAACAAAATTGCTGCTCCAAGTGAAATTACTACTGTAAGTATTATTATTTTCATACCACTTGATATAGCTGAAAATAATGCTAATTTATTAAATATGTAACTTGCAACAAAGCTTATTATTATCAATACTGCAACTATTTTATTCTTTCTCGCAGGAGGTATGATGACTGCTATAAACATTCCATATAAACCTACACTTAATGCACTAACCACTGAAACAGGAAGAAAATTTCCAAGCACTACGCCAAATACAGTTCCAAATACCCATGCAGGTGACGCAACTGCTGCCATTCCGAAATTATAATATGGGTCTAATTTCCCGTCTGTCAGTATTGACACTCCAAATATTTCATCTGTTATAAAATATCCCATTATGAGCCTTTTCCAAATTGGTGTGTCTGCCGGGATTTTCTGACTCAATGCACATGACATAAGCAAATATCTTGCATTTGCAACCGCTTCCATAACAACCATTTCTATTAAACCTGCATGAGCTGCAATCAAAGTAAAGCAAATATACTCTCCCGCTGATGCATGAAGTCCAAAACTTGTTAATCCTGCTTGAAATGCTGTAATTCCTGCTTTTTTCGCCGCTATTCCTAATGTAAATGCCACAGCCAGATATCCCATGGCTATTGGTATTCCATTTTTTATTCCCCTTACAAATTCTTTTCTATGTGTATGTTGTTTCATTTTACCTAATCCCATTATTTCATTAAATTACTGTATATAAATTATGTAATGCCCCGCCCTTCGGTCGGCGGCTATTCGTCGGAAACTTTTATAGGAAATGAACTTCGTTCATTTTGTTTCCTCCTTGATAAAAAACTTTACCACTGTATAAGTGCCGCTCCCCAAGTTAATCCGGCACCAAATCCGGCAAGTAAAATCAAATCGTTTCCTTTAATTTTTCCTTCTTTATTTACTTTATCTAAAAGTATCGGTACGCTTGCCGCAGAAGTATTTCCGCATGTATCCAGATTTACAGGAATTTTGTCCATAGGTATTTTCTTTCTCTTTGATATAGAAGTTAAAATTCTTAAATTTGCCTGATGAAGCACAAATAATTCAACATCATCTATATTCTTTCCTGCCTTATTTAGGACTTCATCTATGCATTCAGGAACTTTTTTTACTGCAAATTTGAATACTGACTGACCTTCCATTGAGACATATCCCGGTGTCAAATCTCCTTTCACAATAGGATTATTGTTTTCACGTCCTTTGCACGCTAATACATCTCCGCCTGCTCCATCTGCGCCCTGTATTCCTGCTAAAATCCCCGGTGTTTTGCTTGCTGCAACAACTGCTGCACCTGCTCCGTCACCAAATAAAATACATGTTCCCCTGTCATTCCAGTCTACGATTTTTGACAAAGTCTCCACTCCAATTAAAAGTGCATTTTTATACATGCCCGTTTTTATGTACGCATCTGCTGTATTGAGTGCAAATAAAAATCCTGAGCATGCTGCATTTATATCAAATGCAGTTGCATTTACAGCCCCTAACTCCTTCTGAACGCTACATGCTGTACTAGGCAAAAGATTATCTGCTGAAACAGTTGCTACTATTATTAAATCTATATCCTCAGGTTGCAAATTTGCATTTTCAAGTGCATCCTTTGCTGCCATTGATGCCATAGTAACCGTAGTTTCGTCTTCGACTATATGACGGCTTTGTATTCCTGTTCTTTCCCTGATCCATTCATCATTTGTATCTACAAGCTGTGCTATATCATCATTTGTTAATACTTTCTTTGGAAGATAACTTCCTGTTCCCACTATTTTTGTATACATTTTTCTCTCCATTTTAATATTCAATTATGTTTATTCATTATCTGCCCCGAAGCCCGTTGATATTAACGAAAGAACGCTCGCGCTGCTTGTCCCTCGTAGCGGTTCTAACGTTTTGCCATATGGTCTGACTTTAGAACCTTTGGTTCTAATCATTCCACATGGCAAAACATTGAACCTACGGGGACAAATGCTCTTTCTCTTAATATCAACAGGCTTCGGGGCAATATATAAATCATTGTTAATTTACTACTATATGGAGTATAGAGAATATTAATTTCTTTGTCAAATTAAAATACCCCATTTGGGTAAATTGTACTCTGCCCAAATGGGGTGAAGGATAAGAAATTATTTTATAAGATAATTAAATTTCTTCCTATGATTTTTCAAAGTATTATTTGGTTAATGTCAATAATTGTAACACCGGCATTATCCGTTTTTTCTGCAAAGCATTATTTTGTTAACACCTGCATTTCCCACAATGAATATCCATATGGTAAACCTCTCTTAACACCCTGCATTCTTACATATCTTGCATTTACTGTGTTAAATGTAATTGTATCTATACCTCCGTTCTTTCCTGTTACATCCTTTACTGTTGTCCAGTTATTTCCATCTGTTGATATTTGGATTTTATATGCTTCTCCATATGCTGCTTCCCAGTTAAGTACAACTTTACTAACTGCATATGTCTTTCCTAAATCTACTGCAATCCATGCATTATCTGCAAAATTTGATGACCATCTTGTATCTTTATTTCCATCTACTGCATTACTACCTGCAAACTCATTATTTTCATTTCCTGAAGTTGTAACATTTTTGCCCTTAGCTACATTAGTCGCTTCTTCTTTTACTACTTCCTTAGTAAATACAATATCTCCAATATTAACTGCTCCATCAACTGAACTAATTGCAATTGTGTGTTCACCATTTGATAATGTCAGCTGTAAATTGTGTTGTACAAATTCTGTCCAACTTGTACTTCCTATAACCGGTACATTTATCGCATTTGTTCCATCAACTTTTACTGTAATGTTCTTTGCATTGTATTTTGTGTCTCCTGCTGCCAAACCTATATTAACCTTATATGTTCCTGTATCAGCTGCATTAACCTTATATTCCAGTGAAGATCCTGAAACAAGGTTTCCTACATAATTTGGTGTTGTAGATGTGTTCTTTGTTATTCCTGATGTAGCACTTACATACTCTGTTGCATTAATTGTTCCCGGGATTTTCTTTGCTGTTACTGTTTCTCCACCACTTGATTTCGAAAGTCTCTTTTCAAGCTGATCGTAATAAAGTGACTGTGGATATAATGTTGCTCCTTTTCCAATTCCTTCTTTATAGTCTTCCGGTGCTGTATTTACAGTTCCGTACTGTGAAGACATCGTTGTAGGTGTTGTCTTAACATTAGTTGCAGCACCCTGAGTTCCTATAATATAACCATTTCCAAACTGTCTTGAATCAATAATATAATTTGTTCCTGATTTATAATAATTTCCTTTTGTGTTCCAGAATACAGTTTCTGTTGATGTATAACCATGTCTGTTTCCTGCAGTGCCACCATATGGTCTTACATTTGATTCAACAAAGTCACCATTAAGTTCTTCGTTATCAATCAGGTTAGACATGCTTAAATACATATGAAAATCGCTTCCGTATTTTGGATTTGTTGATGTATAGTGATAAATTACATTTCCATTTGCATATGCATATTTAAATGAAAAACTATGTCTTGCACTTGTCGATGAGCAATTCTTAATTAATGCTTCCTGTGAACAAACATTCATTCCATATCCATTTCCACCGCCACCTTCATATTGTGGATGGCTAAAATCACAACTGTCGATTGTAATACTTCTGCACTGACTTAAATCAAGTCCATTTGAAATCATATGAATCTGACTTGCATTTCCTGCCTGATATGTAGAAATATTCTTTGCAAAACAGTTTACATTTAATGCAAATTTAATCAAAAATGCATTATTTGCATCATATGCTCCTGTTCCATTTGTCTTGCTGTTGGCTTTATTTCCAATGGAAAAGTCTGTCAATCCTACATTCTGCTGCTTTGGAGTTACTTTATAAACTCTGGCATTGTCTCTTGTTTTCATATAATATCTTGTAGGGATATCAATTGTAATTGTCTTACTATTCTTATCTACTGCTGTTATCTGTCTATAAAATGTTGTTCCCATTGTTGTAGGATTTACATTTGCTGACCAGAATCCTGACATCTGATGCTCATTAATCCATGCAGATGTTCTGTCACTTCTAATAATTACCCAGTCACCGGCTTTTAAATTACCAACATTACTCAAATGAATTTTATTTGTTGGTGTTTTTGGTATGTTCTGTGACAAGCTATAATAATTTCCATCGTCAGCACTATTCCATGTTCCTCCATTTGGAGATACATTAATAACCTGACTATATCTCATATTTTCCGCATAGCATCTTATAAAAGTCTTTCCTTTTCCTGCTCCTTTAAATAAGATGTTGCTGCCTTTTATTCTTAAAGCTGCTGAATTTGAAGTAGTTGGCTTTACCTTGTATGTTCCTTCCGGAAGATATACTGTTCCACCACCTGCTGCCTCAACAGCGTTGATTGCATTTTGAATTGCTGCTGTTGAGTCTTTCGCTCCTGTACTGTCAGCTCCATAATTTACTACATTTACATACATTCCACTCATCTGAGTTGGAACTTCTTTTTCACCTTTTTCATATCCTGCATATGAAAAATCCTGTAAAAACTGTCCGCTACTGTTCATGTATCCGGGTGTCCAGTTACTCGGATATAAACTACTTCTCCATGTGTCTGCTCCTTTTACCGAAGCTGTTCCGTTAATTGTTCCTAATGATGCGGTAACCATCATTAAAGAAAGTGCCATTGACACTAACTTTCTCCTGTTCATTTTTTACCCTCCAATTTTCCTAATATAATTATATAAAAGAGGCCCATAGCCCTTTTTCATGCCATGAAGCCTCTTTAATACCTGTCCTTTAATCTAGTATTTTACTTTCCGTATACCTGCATTTCCCATAATGAGTATCCATACGGAAGTCCTCTCTTAACACCCTGCATTTTTACATATCTTGCATTTACTGTGTTAAATGTAATTGTATCAATACCACCGTTCTTTCCTGTTACATCTTTTGCTGTTGTCCAATTCTTTCCATCTGTTGATGTCTGAATCTTATATGATTCTCCATATGCACCTTCCCAGTTAAGTACAACCTTATCAATTGCATATGTTTTTCCTAAGTCAACTGAAATCCATGCATCATCTGCAAAATTTGATGACCATCTTGTTCCTTCATCTCCATCAAATGCATTTGCTGCTGCCATTGCATCTGTCTCTGCTCCTGATGTTGATGCTGTTTTTCCTTTAGAAACTACGCCATATTCTGCAGTTTCCTTAACAGTTGCATATACTTCCATTTCCCACAATGAATATCCATATGGTAAACCTCTCTTAACACCCTGCATTCTTACATATCTTGCATTTACTGTGTTAAATGTAATTGTATCTATACCTCCGTTCTTTCCTGTTACATCCTTTGCTGTTGTCCAATTCTTTCCATCTGTTGATGTCTGAATCTTATATGATTCTCCATATGCACCTTCCCAGTTAAGTACAACCTTGCTAACTGCATATGTCTTTCCTAAATCTACTGCAATCCATGCATCATCTGCAAAATTTGATGACCATCTTGTTCCTTCATCTCCATCAAATGCATTTGCCACTGCCATTGCATCTGTCTCTGTTCCTGATGTTGATGCTGTTTTTCCTTTAGCAACATTAACTAATGTTGATTCTCCTTCTTCAGGAATTGAAGGTTCTGTTGGCTGTTCAGGTTCTGTTGTACTTCCACCATTAATTGTGTAAGTAGCTGTTGTAACTTCTGAAGCAATCATTCCTTTTCTGTATGCTATTGCTTTAATTGTTGTATTCTTATTTAAAGTAATGCTTGGTACATAAAGTTTTGAATTTTCATTTGGTGTAGAACCATCTGTTGTATATCTGATTTCAACACCCTTTGTTGCACTGCTAATCTGTAACTTCTTATTTCCTGAGTAATTTCCTGAAGCTAAGCTAAATGATGGCTGTTCAACCTTCTTTGCTTCATATACTCCAACTTCCCAAAGAGAATATCCATACTGCATTACTCTCTTTTCGCCCTGAAATCTTACATATCTGCATGTCGTTGCATCAAATACAATTTCTTCATCTCCTCCTTTTCCTGATGTTGTACTGTAAACTGTATTCCAACTATTTCCGTCCACTGATGTCTGAATCTTATATGCTGTTGCATATGAAGCTTCCCAATCAAGTGTTACTTTGTTGATTGTGTAATTTCCACCTAAATCAATGTTGAACCACTGATCATCTGTAAATTCTGATGACCATCTTGTTGTTCCATCATTATCTACTAACTTGTCACCACCTATTGATGGGTTTTCACTTGAAGATACTGTTACATTCTTTCCTAATGCGATGTTAGTATTCTTTGATACTTCTGCACCATTTACTGTAATTGTTGAAGATGCCATTGCTGATGTAATGTATCCGTCTTTTACTGCTATTGCTTTTACTGTTGATGTACTTGATACAGGAATAATGCCGTCATAAACTTTTGATGAAGTTGTTGGTCTTGTTCCATCTGTTGTGTAGTAAATTGTTGCACCTTCTGTAGATGACTTAATTTCTACATACTGTGTATCATCATATGTACCTGTTGGAACTGAAATTTCAGGTGTTTGAGCCTGAGTAATATCAAATTTCTTATCTTTGTATACTTCAAAGCTTACTAATGCTTTTGCACCAATTGTTGCTGTTCCTAAAGTTGTTCCATTTGCGTTCTTAAATGTTACTTTCTTTGTATCATTTGTTGGGTTCCATACTGTAGCAGTATATTTATTTGTATTTTTATTGTAGTAAACTGCTGCTGAGCAATCTCCTGTTGCTACAATATTAGTTGTCTTTGTTCCTAATTCTTTCATACTGTTAATGAACCAGTATGTATTTGCTGTATCTGTTTTCTGTACCTTATCATCATTTGCAAGGAATTTCTGTAATGCCAATGTTGGATTTGTCTGTGATAAGAATGGCCATGTAATATGCTGCCAACCTGTATCTGCCTGTGGATATGTATCTAACATTGTCTGAATTTCTTCTTCAGTCTTTCCTTCATTTCTAGCTACGATAACAGCTTTCTTCATAGCTGTATCTGTATCATCTAATAATCCCTGATAAATTTCTGCGCATCTTGCCTGATTCATACCATAGTATGTTAAATATTCAGAAATCGGTAACCACTGAATACCATATACATATAATGGCTGTCCACCGAAGAATGTACCGTAGAAGTTAATTCCACCATAAACCTGTCCTACTACATCATATGGCCATTCTTTAACCCAGTTATCTTTATCATAATCGAACCAGTACTGTTCTACTGCATCCATTTCATTTGAGAAACCAAATACACCTGCATCTCTGTATGTGTCATTTCCTGTAAGTGTTCCCCATAAGTATAAACTTACCCAGCTGAATAATGATTCACTTGCTGATTCCTGATTGTTTCCTGAATCATTGTCTGCGTATCCGCCTGCCCATGAATGTCCTTCATATAAATCATATGATCTGAATCTACAGAATTCACTATCAGTATCAGATGGATTTGCGTAATCTCTGATTAACATTTCAATCATTTCTTTGTAATCGTTGTAGAACTCTTCATCATATGTTGCTAATACTGTAGCAGCAAACATGAAATATCCATATGTGAAATGGTGGTCACAAATTGAAGCATTTGCACCAAATTCACTCTGTGCATAATAAAGTGTTCCCCAATTGTTATCATAAATGAAATAACTAATGTCATCTTTACCATCATATGTAAACCAGTTAACAAGAATTTTCTTAATTCTAGCAAGGAATTCATCTCTTAATTCTGTATCCCCTAACTGGTCAGCCATAAGAACTCCCATTCCTAACGGATGTAAATTCTTACCTTCCCAATAAGCATCTGCTGCAGGGTTTAAATTCTTTGTTGCATCATCTAACTGTGCTAAATACATCTGTGCTTCTTCACTGTCGAAATCACTTCCTGATGGAATCGCAAATGTTGGAATAAGACCTGCAAATGTTTTTGTTGTAGTAAATTTATTTGAAATGATTGTCTTTAAATCACCTCTTACTGAAGTATATGTTGTGAATGCGTTATTATCATCTGTTGAATTTTTCCACTGATGAGGAAGCATACATAACATAGATTCATTTGAAAATCCATTTCTCTTTACTGTTGTTGTTAAGTTATAGTGTGAATTAATCTTTGCATTGTCATCACTATAATCATATGTTACGGCTGTATCTGTTACAAATGCATATCCATGTGCAAAGAATGTTTCTAACTGGTTCTTTGCCTGCATTGTACCAATTGACATATATCCGTTGTCTGCCGGGAATGTTACTTTAATATAACTTCCGATTTTCTTAAATGTTGTATTTTCAGGTACTGTTAAACAATAATAACTTGTTGAGTTCTTTGTACCGTTCTTATTATCATCATCTGTAACCTGAAGTCCGATATGGTCAGCTGTAATCTTATCAAGATTATTTGCTAAAATGGCATTTCCATTTGCATCAAAGCACTGTGCATCAGCTGATGATGAAACATAAATTGTTCTTGTTGTTCCATATTCAGTAAAAATATATGGTGAACCTTTTACATGTGTTGACTGCATTGCTACATGATTATCATCACATAAACCAACTTTTACTGAGTAATCACTGTAATCCATGACTTTGTCACATGCTGACGCTGTATCAAGATTCTCAGGCATAATGTAAAAATCAGGTTTTGTTTCTGAAACTACTGAAACATTTACATCTGTCTCGCCCATTGCAGGAAGCCAACCTTCTGTAGCAGTTAAAACTCCCAGTCCCTTTGTTGAATATTTTGTCTTTAATGGAAGTGTTGATAACATGTTTCCAAACTTGTTGATTAAGATTGACTGCCACCAGTCATTACTTTCAACAGGAACTTTAATATTATCTGCTGCATAAACCGGAAGTTTAGCTTTTGCTTCGTACATATCATTTGACAAATAGCTTCCTTTATTATTAGCAGTTTTCTTTACCTGAGACTGTGGTAACGCTTCTATATTGTGTGTTACCTTCTTATCTCCATTTTTATATTCGTATACCTGTAATTCATTTATACTAAATCCACTTCCATTTTCAACTCTTGTATATCCATACATTCTTACATAACGTGCATTAGCATAAAGTTCTACATTGTCTACTTTATTTCCTGAACCTTTTGTCTGTCTGTATAATGTTGTCCAATTATTTCCATCTGTTGATGTCTGAATATCATAAATCTTACCTGCATCAGATGCCCAGTTAATAACTACACGTCCAATTTCATGATTTCTGCCCAAATCTACACACAACCACTGGTTGTCTTTTTCACCTGATGTCCAGTATGAATTCATATTTCCATCTACTGCATTCTTAGCAAGTACTGTCGACTGATTAATTACTCCTTTGTCATCATACATCCACCATACATCTCTAAGTGATGAAGCTGTTACATTCTTGCCTTCTGCTATATTTTTTCCGTAATCTACAGGTCTCTGTGTAACTCCGTTTAATCCGAGAACCTGAAATTCATATAATGAATATCCATAAGCAGCCAAAGCTTTATCTGTCATATAAATTCTTACATATCTTGCTGAGCCACTTAAATCAATTGTTTCGTTTCCACCCTTACATGAATTGTTTGTGTAAACATCTCTCCAGTTTTCTTCATCATCAGAAAACTGAATCTTGTAAGCTGTTGCGTACGCACCTTCCCACATAAGTTTTACACCTGTAATCTGTGTAACTTTTCCGATATCTACGTACATCCATTCATTTTTGTTGTTCCATGAGCTTTCCCATCTTGTCGATGTTGAGCCATCCACTGCATAAGACGGATCACTGTTTTCTACAGATGAGCTGGCATATACCATTCTTCCGTTCGAAATAACATATGGTGTATTGTCATCCGCTGCCTTTACAGTAGGCATTAAATTCTGCGCAGGTACTACTCCAACTACCAACGCTGCTGAAAGTGCAAAGCTTGCTGCTCTTTTTGACACTTTCCTTAGATTTTTAGTTTTCATTGAATAAAAACCTCCCCTTCATATTTTTTATGAAAAACGCGCTATGCGTTTTTATTCACTTTCTGCGATTACGTAAAATATTTGCCCAATCTCAATATTTCTCGCATAAATATAATTAATAATCTCAACATTTTCCGCATAATATAATTAATACAAACCCTTTCTGATTTCTATTATTATCACTCCACGGTTTTCAATAATAATTCAAAACTCTATACATATTTATTTGGTAATTTTTATTTTTCTAAATTACCAAGATAAAAATAAAGCGTATATTAAAAAGTTTTCAATACACGCATTAACTCACGAAATATCAGGCTGACTTGCCCGCTTTTTTGAATCCGACCCCCAACATATTCCCAATATATATGTCGTTCTATATTTAAAATATTAGAATTTAAAAACATTTTTTGCAATATATCATCAAAAAAATGTCTATTTTATTTGTTTTTTTGTTGATTATGCACAAATACCTTACTATTTTATGGTATTTCAAAATTTTCATTTTGGTGTTTTTGCCTTTTTTGCAAAAAAAATGGCGCAAAAAAGTGTCGAAAAAACACAATTTTACGCTTATTTTTGATAAAAATGTTTTTATTTTTTTATTAATTCTTTTATTAAATCCATTTTGTCCATAGCCATTTCATATCCCATTTCATTTGTCTGTCTCAACACTTTCACATCCTTTTCAAAACTGTTGAGTTTCACCTTTGGCTGAAGTATTATTGCCTTTCCCTCATCTTCTAATTTATGACAATACTCTACTGTCTCGTTATATCTGATGTGTCTTGTGTATAGGGCATTTGCTAATTCAGGATATTTCTTTTTAACACGATTCGCTGCAAATTTAGTCTTTGCATTTAATGTTTTTCTATATTCTAAAGGCTGTGTCAGGATAATTAGATTTTTTTCATTTCCATCCGCCATAGACTTACGTATCGGAATCGGGTCAGCTATCCCTCCATCATAATATGGTGTTCCATTAATGTTAATCGTTGGGAAAAATCCGGGTATTGCACATGTTGCTCTTAGCATTGTATATTTATCATCCATTTCCATGCCATCCATATACTCAGCTTTTCCTGTAATACAATTAGTTACACCAACTCTTACCTTTCCTGTGTATTTCTTATATGTTTCCATATCAAATGGCATTAATTCATTTGGAACTGTTCCATATGCAAATTCAAGACCAAATAAACTTTTATCAGTCTTAAAATTGTTTATTCCAATATACCTTTTGTCATTTCTATATTTTTCTAATACCAGTAAATTTCTTTCCTTCTGTTTTGAAATGTATGATATCGCATCCGTTATTCCTGCCGATACACCTATTACGTAAGGAAATTCGATACCATTATCTAATAACGCATCCATTACGCCACAACTAAAAATAGGTCTGAATGTTCCGCCTTCTAAAACTAATCCTGCCATACTATTCCTCCTAATGCTTCATTCAGATTTGTTTTACATAAAATACTAATCCAATTAATAACTTTAAAGTCACTCTTTTGTTTTTTATTGTATCTTTTGTTATTTGCAGCCTAAAAGTATATTTTTATAAAACAACATGTCTCTGTGAAATATTAACCGTTGACTCTCTTGTTTCTTCTTCTCTTAGTTTAATTTCAACTATTTTAATTATCTGCTGAACCATTCCATCTTTTTTATAAATATCGCTACAAAATGTTTCTTTAAGTGAGCACCACTTATCAACCATACATACTATACCACCCTCAATATTTTTAGGTGGTATCGGTACTAGCGGAAACATATGTCTTACTATAAGATTCTTTTCTATTTCTGTTAGTTTAAAATCCCTTGTAGCATTTTTCAATGCTATTGCCGGGTGTTTAAATCCATGCCATCTTCCATGAGGTTTATGCCAGTCATATAAAAAATAATCATGCAAAAGGCCGCCTCTTATAAGACTTTCCCTATCATATTCAGTTCCCATGGCTTCTGCCATCAAAAAGCTATTGTATGCTACAGCTATGCTATGTTCTAAGCAACTTGTTTTTCCATGTTGTACAAACTTATGCATAAGCATTACTTTTTCTCTGGTACAAATAGGCATTGCTATTTCTAAAAATATTTGTTGCTTTAATTTGTCGTCCAACATATTCTCCTTTATTAATCTGTATTGCCCCGCCCTTCGGTCAGCGGCTATTCGTCGGAAACATTTATAAAAAATGAACTTCGTTCATTTTGTTTCCTCCTTTATTAATCTGTATTGCCCCTTCCATTCGGCTTCTTCCCTGTAAGACTCATTCCTTATGGCTTTGATTTCTTAGAAAAACTGCCTTTACATGCGAACATGAAGGCAGTTTTTTGTAATTCTGAGTTATTAAATAATATAACAGGCTTCGCCATATTTTTCTTCCCAAATCCAATTGAAGTTGTCAAAATAATTTGTATTCGGGCAATCTTCGTGTAAATCTTCTGCTATTATCTGGATTATATGGCGTAACTCTAATTTTTCTAAATATTTTTCAGGAATTGCTCTTGCTCCAAGATATGCACCAAGTATATTTCCTGTTACGGATGCTATTGCTCCGCTTTTACCGTCATTATTGACAGCAGCATGGATTGCTTTTTCAAAATCTTCTTCATACTTTAAACTAAAGTAAATTGCTGCTGCAAGTACTTCATCGGCACTATTTCCTATACCGATTTCTGATACTGCTTCTTTATCATCTATATCGTCACCGGCTAAAGAAACAGCTCTGCTTAACCCTTCCATGACGCTTTCAACATGTGGTTTATATCCACATAATCTTTTTACTGTGTTCATTGCATCTGACACAGCTTCTTTTAAAGTCATTTCCGTATATGTTACTTTATTTATTATATGAGCTAATATTGCAGCTGAAATATAAGCAGCATCATATCCATGTGTAGATGCAGCTACATTTGCAGCAAACACATCTATTTCTTCAATCTGCATATTTTCTTCTTTAAAATAAAGTCCCACAGGAGCGATTCTTGTAATAGCTCCAAAATCCATTCCTAACTTTTCAGGCTTTTCAACACTTCCAAAATCGCCTTTGAAAATATCTATTCCTGATTCTAATGAATGTCTTCTACTATGCAAATTTTCTATATTATATAACCATGTTGTATGGCTTTCGTTAGTATTATCACTTTCCTGTGTTTTAACCCAATCTTTGTATGCCTGACATACTGTTGCAACATCTGGTCCCTCAGTACCTATTTTACAGGCTTTTGTCTTTCCTGATAAAATTCCATTTGCAGTAAATAACGACAACTGTGTTATATCTGATATTCCTGCTTTACCATTTTCATCTAATAAATATTCGCTAATACCATTTTCACCATGTTCTTTACGAATATCATCAATGTTAAGATTCATAACCGGGTAACCAAGTGCATCACCTACAGCACCACCTAACATACAACCCCTTACCTTATCTAAAATAATAGGATTCATTAATTTCCTCCTCCTTTTATCCTTTACGCACAACTATATTATCATTTCCAATTTTTCATTGTGCGATGTAACTATTCACGTTCTTACATATTTTCCATTATAATACAAATATTCTATATACTCAAAACAATATTTTACTAATTTGTTAATTTTTTATTGCCCAACGCATTTTTGTTGATCTTGCACGCGGATTCATATTACATTCTTCTGCAGACGGTCTTATTACATCCTTTGCAATTTCTGAAAATATTCCCTGCTTATATAGGGCTTTAAATGCCTTCTTTACAAGTCTGTCTTCACCTGAATGGAAAGTCAGAATCGCAACTCTTCCACCTGGTGCCATTGCATCCGGTAGTTTTTCAAGAAAATCATATAACACTTCAAATTCATTATTTACATCAATTCTTAAAGCCTGAAATGTTCTGGCACAGGACTTTTTCACTGCTTCTTTTCTTTCTTTCTGTGGAATAAAAGATAATGCCTCTTCTATTACATCTTTAAGCATAAGTGTTGTTGTTATTTTCTGTCCTTTTCGGTTCCTTTCCACTATAGCCTTTGCAATTTCAGCGGCATAAGGTTCGTCTGAGTTTTCAATAAACATCCCTTCAAGTTCATCTTCCCTGATATTTTCCAATCTTTGAGCTGCTGAAATTCCTTTATGCGGATTTAATCGTAAATCAAGCGGGCCATCATATTTATAAGTAAATCCTCTCTCCGGATTGTCAATCTGCATAGATGATACACCTAAATCTGCCAATACAAAATCAAATGGGCCGTATTCTTTTGCCACTTCATCTATATTTGCAAAATTAGTATTAATAGCTGTAAATATATTGTCTCCAAATCCTTTGTCTGCTAATCTCTTTTTTGTTTTTTCTATTTCTATCGGATCTATATCTAATCCGTATACATGACCATTTCCTTCAAGGCATTCGAGCATCTTTGATGTATGTCCACCATATCCTAGAGTTGCATCCAATCCTTTCTGCCCCGGCTTTATTTGTAAAAATTCTAATATTTCTTTTACACAAATAGATATATGCATACCTGCAGGAGTACTTCCCTTTCGTATTACTTTTTCTATTGTATCAGCATATTTTTCAGGCTGTTGTTCTTTATACTTTTCTGCATACGTTCTCGGGTGTGTTCCTTTATATCTTACCCTTCTTTTGTGAACTTTTTCTGTCTCAATATTTTGGTTGTTATCCATTATGCAATCCTTTCACTATTATATTTTAGGGGGTATTTAAAATATATATTTTTTACAGCTATGAAATGGTAGTTATTTGCACAAATTTTAATCACGTCACATTTATTTATAACTGCATACCGTTTTCTGTAAACTATATAGACATTTAATAGTCTATACTCTCTTTGAATCGTTAAATTCTAATAACATTTCTACCGAGTTTAACATACAATTCATCTGATATTCTACTGCAAAGCATATTTGCTCGAATTCAGGATATCTTATCCTTGCCTGTTGAATAAGAGGAATGACATGCTTATCTGTCTCATTAATGTACTTAACGAGTCTTTTTCTCGAAAATATTAAAGCCATTGTCGACACATTATTACACCTGTCAAACATCTTTGTTATCGTTGCTTCTCTATTATCAATTAGCCTTGCAAAATATTTTAATCTTGCTTCTTCCTTATCCTCACCTGGCTTAACTTCAAATGTCATTGCTTTTACCCCAGCTTTAACAATATCATTTATAGGCATACTTGTTTCCGAAATATTACAATCTTCACACACATCATGTAAAAGCATCGTTGCAATTATGTTGTCTTCTTTAATTCCTAAGGATATTGCATGTCTTGCAATTGTTAACGGATGAATAATATACGGTCCACCTTCCATCCTTGTCTGTTCCTTATGGCATTCATTCGCCATTTCCAATGCCATAATTGACTGTTCCATGTTGTTATCATGCACATATCTGTAAATATAATTGTACAGTTCATCCACGTTCATTACATCCTGTACTCTCTGATGAATTCTTACTTTGTCATTTGTCATAATAATCACCCCTTTGTGTTGTTATACGCATTTGACACTATTAAATTGTAAATAAAGTTATTATTTTATTTTATCATATTAGTGTAAAATGTTCTACCAAAACCCTGGAATATTGCACTTAAACTCATACAAATATTGCGGTGATTTTTTCAAATATTTCATTAAAAAACATACAAGTATTACATCAAAAATTATACAAATATTTCATTAAAATTGATTCATAATAAAGTCCCATATATAACACAAAGAGGCTTCGCTTCAACAACCTAAATGTTGAAGCGATAGCCTCCGTTTTCAATATCTTTTATTTATTTTTCTATTGTATTGCTCCAATTATAATCAATTGGTAATTCTGCAGGATTTACCACCTTAAGAATCTTATCATATAAGTAATTATGAGCTGCCTCATTTACCATTGATCTCTTCTGGTAAATCTTCTTTCCGATTTCATAAATATTGAATTCTTCTACATCACTGTATGCAATTGTTCCGTCTTCTAAAATTGCATATGATCTTGTGTAATATGTTGCTGAAAGTCCTGCTGCATTGTAATCTTTTAATCCAAATGTTCTTACATAATTCTTTGCTGTCTTTGAATTGCCAACTACATCACCAATTAAACCTTTGTCTGTTGCTTCATAGCTTGCTACATAAGAATTCTTGCTGTTTAATACAATGTCATTCTTTGTTATTGGGTTGTCACCATATACTATTCCGCAAATAACACCTGCTTTTTCTACTTTCTTTCCATCAATTTCAGGTTCTACAGAATATACGATACGAATTCCCATATCTCCTTCTACTCCGTTGAACTTAGCACTCATCTGATATCCATGTACAATAACTTTATCTGAAACCATTGATGGAGCTTCTGCCGGTTTTGTTGTTTCAGGTTCCTTTGTTGTTGTTTCTACCTGTTTAGTTGTTGTTTCAGGTGCCTTTGTTGTTGTTTCTACCTGCTTTGTTGTTGTCTCAACCGGTTTTGTTGTTGGTTGTTCTACAGCTGCTGTTTTATAAAGTCGTGCATCTGTAATTGTGAAGCTTCCGTATCCTTGTGTATTATGAATATGGAAACCAGTATTTGTCTGGTTAATATTTAAACCTGATTTCTGAAGGTCAATTACAACTGTCTTTGCAGTGGATGATGGAGCTTCAACTACATCGCCGCTTGTTGTCACAAACTTAACTGCCTGATTTTTGTTGAACCAATACGGATTCTTCATATCTGTAAAGAATTCTAATCTAAGTTCTTCAAATGCTCTTGTATCACCTGTATATGTCAACTGAAGATATCTGTATCCTGCAGGTGCTTTGTAATTTACCTGACCCATATACTGATATCCGCTTCCTGTACCTACTGTCCATGTTTTCATAAACTCATTAAGTACAATATCTCCTGATGTATCTCTTGAAGTTTCAGGTGTCTTAGTTGTTGTTTCAGCCGGTTTAGCTGTTGTTTCAGGTGCCTTTGTTGTTGTTTCAGCCTGTTTTGTCGTTGTTTCAGGTGCCTTTGTTGTTTCAACCGGCTTTGTTGTTTCAACCTGTCCAGGATTGTTTAAATCATCAGGTGCATCAGGATTTTCAATCATTGATGCTGTTGGAATATTTAATGAAATAGTATATTTGTTGTTATCTTCATTAACTTCATTCTGAATTCTATTAACATCATCAACCCATGCCATTATGCTATGTTTTCCACTTGTAGCTGTCCAGTAATTTCTCTGTGCTGAACCAGAATTTACTGTTAAATCAACTGACTGTCCTGCTGCCAATCCGCTATTATATGTATCGCACCATAAAATATTTGATGTATTTCCATCAATCTGTAACTGATATCCAATAGTTGTTCCTGCCGGAATAGCTGTATCACCTGCATTTGTAATTGTTGCAGTAAATACTAACTGATCTCCAACAGCAATGTCCTGCTTATTAGCAACTATCTTTGATACAACTAAGTCATATCCACCTGAAACTCTTGTTACAGGATTTGTAGCTGCATCTCCATAAACATTAAATTTCTTTGTTCTTGTATTATTGTTCTTGTCTGTTTCATTTGGAAGTTTATTTGTATCATCTGCTGTTGCAACGATTGTATGACCTCCTCTTGAAGCTGTCCAAGCACCTGTTGTTGAAAGTTTAACTGTCTGTCTTGCTTTCAAACCATCTTTGAATTTCTGATTTCTATAAGTTGTTGTTCCATCAACTACAACTTTGAATCCAATTGTTACTCCTTCAGGAATATCTACATTACTTGTATTAGTAATTGCAACAGAGAATGTAACCTTATCTCCATTTTTAAGGTCTGATGAGCCATTTTCATTTTTCCATGTTAAACCTGTTAAAGCAATATCATATCCTGTAATACCTTCTAATGGATTTGTAACACCACCTTGCTGTCCACCATCAATATATGGTTCAGGATAACCAGGTACTGTATATGTAACATCATCTTCATGGATTGTTGCATTCTTTATACATGATGAATCTGTTCCACCTGTATAGAAATATGGTGAACCATCTGTATTCTTAAATGCAGAATTTGCAATTTCGATTCCATTAAATGTAGCTGATGATGAGCTTCCAAGTCTGATAGCTGCACCTGCATGAGGAACTGATGAATAATTTCCCTGCTGACCATCTATACCTGAGCCTAAAATCTTAGTATTGTTAAATACTACATTGCTTGCTGAGTTATCAAGAATTCTAATACCATCATGCTGAGCATCGTAAATCTGAGTATTGTTAAATGTTACATTCTTGACTTCCTGCTTGATATCAACTGCACCAAGTTCTTCACCCCAGCTGTCCTTTGTACATCCGGCACGAACTATGATGTTATTATCAAATGTCATATTTTTACACTCACTAAATTTGTAACCGTCAAATGTTGTATTTAAATGAATACCTGCTGCCATAAATGTATCGCAAATGTAGTTGTTATAAACTTTGAAATTATCACCACCATAGATTGCAATACCACCGGCTCTCCATATGAAATCAATTGTATTATATGCGAATACATTTCCAGATTCATTTTTAGCTCCGCCCCAGCTGTTATTCCAACATGCCAAGCCATCATCACCATTGTTTCTGATAGAGCAGTTGTAAACTGTTGCATTGCTTGTACCCTGACAGAAGTTTACTCCGTCTGCAAGATTATTTCTAATTCTACAGTCCATTACTTTAACTCCGTCTGAGTAATCCATTTTTCCATTGTAATCACCAAACCAGAATCCACATTCAAAATGTTCTTCCCAAATATCATGGATTACTGATCCATCTGTGAATACATCCATAAAGCATTTATATACTGCCTGCTGATTATAACGTGATCTAAGATTTGAATTAATGTACATATTACAAAATTCAATATTATTACAATATCCATCCTTTGAACCGCTTGTCTGCCATCCACCGGAAATACCACCGCCACCGGCATCAGGATTTGTAAACTGAATATTTGTATACCACATACCTGCACCTGTAATCTTCATGTTTGAACCATATAATCTCCAAACCTGTCCGATTTCAAATGTTCCTGCCGGGATATAAACATCCATGTTTGATCTGTCTGCTTCTTCTATACAACGATAAATTGCATCATAGTCGTCCTGTCCATCATCAGGAACTGCTCCAAAATCTTCAACATTTAAAGAATTGTCCGGCTGTGCAATTTCATCCGGCACATCTTCAATTTCAAGGAAGTCTACACCATATTCTAAAGCATTGGCTCCACTGCTCTGAATTCTGATTGTATCACCCTTTTTTAAAGAGTTATCTAATTTAAAATGTACTTCATCAAAAGCGAAACATGGCACTCCACCATCATTATTATCACTTGGATTTCCACTGGCAAAATACTGCCACATAAAATAAGATGTTAAATCAATTGTCTTTTTGTACTGTCCGTTTACATACACATCTAATGAGCCTTTAAGTCCCATTCCATCACTGGAATCAGGCATTGTAAATCTCATTGTAACCCCATCTCCGGTAGTGTTCATTGTCCACTCTGCGTAAGCTCCTTTTCCAGGAAGTCTTACATATGACTGTTCCGAAGCCTGGCTTGCAATATTCATTCTGTCGAAATTCTTTGATGAAGCAATCTGTGCTCCGCCACCAATATTCGCCTGTAATGAATCATATCTTGTGTAAGGAACCTTAGCTCCTACACGTCCACTTGCATCAGCTTGCGGAATATCAAACTTTGATTCCGAAGCCACCCCTGCGTTTACCTTAAACACACTCTGTGCTGAAGGTAAAGGTTGTAATACCATTGCCCCTGCTAAAGCAAATGATAAAACCTTTTGAATACTTTTTCTCATGTTTCTTCTCCTTCTTATTTTATTTAAAGTTTTACGTTCAACTATTCGCAATTGTGTTGGTTATTTAGATACGACCCCCGACCATCTTCCATATAATCTTTTCTTTTCCACAATTTTATACGCTCTAGCCTTAACGTAATACTTTTTTGCTACATTGATTTTTTTGAAAACCGCTTTTGTCCCCTTTAAGTTTTTAGTAAGAGTATTTTTGCCTACAAACTTCTTTGAAGTTGAAACTTTAATCTGATACCTGTAAACCCCTCTTAATTTTTTCAAAGTAATTTTCATTTTACCTTTTGTCTTTTTTACAGATTTAATTTTTACTTTTCCCGGTTTATTCTTTGTTATTTTTTTCTTAGTCTCATCATTCTGATTTGAAACTGTTTCTGAATTCGAAGATGTTCCCGAATTCATTAAATTTCCCGTATCATTACGGTTGTCATTTCCAGGTGTTGTCTCGTTATCACCTGGTTTTATTGTCTCCTCATCCTTTGTAACATCTGAAACTTCAGGATATCCCGGTACTTCATAAGCCAAATTATTATACAACAATTCGTTCAAAATTGAAATTCCATTATAACTTCCTGTAAAAAGATACGGTTTGTCATTATGATTATAAGCACTGTTAGTTATACTTATATTATCAATTTGAGCTTTCGGACTTCCCGATGTCTTAATTGCTGCTCCTACATTTCCTGACACTTTCTGTCCTGCAGTTCCACTTCCATAAATTATTGTATTTTCAAATTTTATCCCTTGTATGTTGTCCTTTAAAGCTATTCCATCGTGCCATGCATCATATATTTTTGTATTAACAAATGAAACATTCTTTACATTTTGCGAAATATCTATAGCTGCTAAAGAACTACCCCAACTATCTTTATATGTTCCACATCTTACCAATGTATTATTTTCGAATTTTATATTTTTCGTATTATTAAATTTATATCCATCAAATGTTGTATTCAAATGAATTCCAGATGCCATGAATGTATCGCAAATATAATTATTGTAAATATTAAATCCATCTCCTCCATATATTGCAATGCCTCCGGCTCTCCAAATAAAGTCTATTGTATTATATGCAAACACATTTCCTGTTTCATCTTTCGCTGACAAATAATTATTATTCCAACATGCCAGTCCGTCATCTCCATTATTTCTTATTGAGCAGTTATATACCACACTATTGCTTGTACCCTGACAGAAATTTACTCCGTCAGCTAAATTGTTTCTAATTCTACAATTGATTATTTTCATTCCATCTGAATAATCAACTGTTCCACTATAATCTCCTAACCAAAATCCACACTCAAAATGGTCTTCCCAAATATCATGTATTACACTTCCATTTCCCGGAACATCACTAAAACATTTATATGATGCCTGTTCATTATATCTTGAGCTTAAATTTGAATTAATATACATATTGCAAAATTCTACATTATAACATGAATTTTCTCCTGCAAATGCAATTCCTCCGCTATTCGCATTACTGTTTGTGAACTGAATGTTTGTATACCACATTCCTGCTCCCGTAACTTTTATGTTCTTTCCATAAAAAGTCCATTTTCTGCCTATATTAAAAGTTCCTTCTGGAAAATAAACATCTTTTCCCTGAATATTAGCAGCACTTATACAATTTCTTATTGCATTATAATCATCTTTTCCATCATTTGGCTTCGCACCATAATCTACGACATTCAAAGAATTTGCAGGTTGTGCAATAGTTTGTGGAACTTCTTCGATTTCAACAAAATCTACACCATAAATTAAATTGTCTCTTCCTGAGTTTTGAACTCTTATTTTGTCCCCCGGATTTAAAGTTTTATTCAAAATAAAATGTACTTCATCAAATGCAAAGCACGGAACTCCTCCGTTGTTTTTATCTCTTGGATTTCCACCTGCAAAATATTGCCACATGTAATAAGATGTCAAATCAACTTTCTGACAAAATTCTCCATTTACATATACATCAAGACTACCTGTTAATCCTTTACCGTCTGTTGAATCCGGCATTGTAAATCTCATTGTTACACCTGAACCACTTTTAACTGCAGTCCATTCTGCATATGAATTTTTAACCGGCAGACTTACATACGACTGTTGTGACGCCTGACTTGCAATCTTTGTTCGTTCAGATTTTACTGATTCTTCTATTTTTGCGCCATTTCCAATCTCTGCATCTTTTGAATCATATCTAAGATAGGGCATGCTTGCACCAATTCTTCCTGCCTCATCTGCTTGAGGAATTTCAAATTCTGAACTTATATCCGCCTTTACTTCTGTATTAAATTCTGTCATATTTCCCCCTGTTGTCATTACTATTCCCATCAATATAGCTGTAAAAACTTTTCCCTTCTTCACTTTCATTTGCCCTTTCTTTTAAAACGAAAGCCCTCACATGTTTATTACGTGAGGGCTTTCTAGTAATTAACTGTTATTATTATTTATTTTTTACCTGTTTAACTGCTGACCATTTACCATAAACTTTAGCCTTGTTTACTACTTTGTATGCTCTAGCCTTAACATAGTATTTCTTGTTTGCTTTTAATTTCTTAACAACAAATTTAACTTTTGCAGTTGTGATTGTCTTTGTTGCTTTACTCTTAAATTTCTTAGATGTAGAAATTTTAACCTGATATCCTTTTGCACCTTTAACTTTCTTAAGTACTACAGAAGCTTTCTTTGCTGATTTTTTCTTTGTTGCACTCTTAACAGCTGTCTTTCCAACTGAAACTTTTGCTGCCTGAGTTGTTGTTGGTGCTACAGTTGTTGGTTTTGTTGTTGGTGCTGCAGTTGTTGTTGGCTGTGGTTCACTCTTCTTTCCACCATATAACACTGCGTCTGTAATTGAAATATTTACATCTTCGTCTTCTGCTGAGCAGTGCATATGTACACCTGAATTATATTTGCTCATATCAACGCCTGATTTAGCAAGATTAATTACTACTGTTGTGTTGTTTCCAACAAGTGGAATTGCACTACCATCTTCTGTTACAAAATGAGTTGCCTGTTCAGGATCAAACCAGAATGGTCCCTGTTTTTCTCCACCTTTGCCTTCAAATTCAAATCTAAGTAATTTAATATTACCTGTATATGTAATCTTTAAGTATTTGTATGATTCGTTTGCAAAGTCTTTAAATGTTGCCCATCCAAGATATTTGTAATTTGGTTTTTCTACAGAGCCTTTCTTAATTGAGTAAGTTCCAATCATAGCACTCTTACCCTGATCATCACCATTTAAAATAATATCATTTGTTCCATCTGCAATTACTTTTTCTGTTGTCGTTTTCGGTGTTGTTTCCCCATTATTATCAGGTGTTGTTTCCTCTGGAGTTGTTTCTTCAGGTTCTACCGGTGTCTTAGCTACCTGAAGTGGTGTGTTTGTAAACTGAGCGTCTGTTATTGTAAATGCACCTTTGCCCTTTGTGTCATGCATATGGATTGTAGCAATTCCTTCAGCATTTGTAATTCCTGATTTTGCAAGGTCAATTACAACTGTCTGCTCTGTTTCTGTTGGATTAGCAACTAATGTGTCATCTACTGTCTTAATTGTTCCCTGTGGATTTTCTTTAAACCAGAATGTTCCTAATCCTTTATCTGTTCCAACTACTTCAAATCTAAGTTCATCAAATGATGTAGATTCACCTGTATATGATAACTGTAAATACTGGTAATCTTTTGTTACATTTAGGTCAGCAAGATCAATTCCTGCAAGATACTGATATCCTTCTCCCTCTCCAGGATTATATTCTTTAGCCATCCATGGAATGCTAATCGACTTAACTTCTTTTGGATTGTTTGTAAACTTAGCTTCCTTAATTGTAAACTTACCATTTCCCGGTGAATCATGCATATGAATCGTAGTAATTAAGTCTGCACCACTAATTCCTAATTTTTCAAGATCAATTACTGCTGTCTGTTCCTCTTCTGAAGGATCTGCAACTAATGTATCATCAGATGTCTTAATTGTTCCCTGTGGGTTTTCCTTAAACCAATATGTTCCTAAAGAGCCATCTGCTCCTGCCATTTCAAATCTTAAAGCATCAAATGCCGTAGCATCGCCTGTATATGTGAGTTGTAAATATTTATAATCACTAGTCAATTCTAGTGCTGCAAGATCAATTCCTGCAAGATATTTGTAATCACCATCTGTGCCCGGATCATATTCCTTAACCATCCATGGAATACTAACTTCCTTATACGAATTAACTTCTGCTTCTGTTCCGCTCTCTTCATCCGCTTTTACTGATGCAAAGTTCACCCCTGCCAAGCTGCTTACCGCCAATGTTCCGACGCATGCGTAAGCAATTGCTTTGTTACTAATTTTCTTTAATCTCATATGAACCTTCTTCCTTTCTTAAAACTACTGGATTTTCATTTTCTTTGATGCAACTAATGCTGCGCCTGCTACTACAATACCTCCTATAGCTATAGCAATTGGATATGTTGCTGAACCTGTTGTAGGTGCTGCTGTTGCGCCACCTCCTACTGATTCTGAGCTATCGCTTGATGAAGATGCTGAAGCTGATGATGCTGAGCTGTCTTTGCTTGAAGATGAATCCGAACTCTTACTGTCTGTGCTTGAGCTTGATTTTGATTTTGAATCACTGCTTGCTTTCTTATCATCTGAAGATGATTTAACGTCGCTTGCACTTGCTGATGCTCCACCCTTTGGTGCACTAGTCATTAATCTTGCATCTGTAATTGTAAACTTACCTTTACCAGGTGTATCATGTATATGGAACGCTCTGATACCTGTTGATAAGTCAATTCCTGATTTTTCTAAATCGATTACTGCTGTCTGTTCTTTATCTGAAGGATTAGGAACTAATCCGCCGTCTGTTGTTCTAACTGTACCTTCGTCATTTTCTCTGAACCATACAGGAGTTAATTTCTTTTCCTCTGATGGGTCTGAGTTAACTACAAATTCTAATCTTAATTCATCAAATGCTGTAGGATCACCTGTATATGTAATCTGTAAATATTTATATTCAGGTCCTACTTCAAAACAGTAAGCATATCCTAAATACTTGTACTCTCCACTTGTTCCCGGATCAAACGATTTAATAAATGGACTTCCACTATCATTCAACACAATATCCTCTGCAGCTGCTACATTCATACTAAATGTAAGAACAACAGCGCTTACCATAACTAATAACTTTTTAAATGTTTTTTTCATTTCTCTACCTCTTCCTTTCTTCGAATAAGTTAAACGTTAAACTTGTAACGGTTTAAAGATTTTCACTTATTTAATTGTTTCTTGTTTCCTGGGTAAAATAAAAGATTTTTTTGAAAATTGTCCCCCCGGACACACCCCAATAAATCACTTTTCCCACATCCGTTTAACGTTAAACTAATATTAACATGGCACCATGCCTTTGTCAATCTGTTTGGTGGGTGCGTTTTAACCAAAAACCACCCATTTTTTTATTATTATTGCACAAAAAAACCTTTCAATTGTCAATTATTTTGTATTTTATGTCTATATTTTTTATGTTTACGCTTGTGTCTTCTGCTTTGTTTTGGGAACGGTTTTACCAATATATAACCTGACTTTATTTCCTACTATTAATTTTATGTTTTATTGCTTTTTTTTATTATTACAATTATAATTATTTTAAAGTTAAATGTGGATTTTCCTGTTACATAATACAGAACAATCCGAAAGCATTTTTATATTTCAACACTATTTTAAAATCCCCCCTAAACACTCTTTATAATGAAAATTAAATAAATATATTTTGTCATTATTATCTTTATTTTACTTTTCCAAATCCAATAGGAGATATTTATGATTAGTATTAAAAGCAAGAAAAAAATCAGACTTACGGTAATGATTTGTTCTGTTTTATTGTTAATTGGATGCGTTATTTTTTTGATTTATTACTTAGGCATACAGCCTTATCATTCCAAACAGCTTAACAATAAATATAAATCATTATATTATTCAGTTTCAGATTCTCCTGAATCTGACGGCAACAATGAAGTTATAGATGACGATTCGTCCGAGAATACCCCTGTTGACATTAATTTGGACAAATCATATGAAGAAGGGGCTAAAGGCTCTGATGGAATATTATTAAAGTTCTCAAAACTTATAGAGATAAACTCGGACATACGAGGTTGGTTAAAAGTTCCCGGAACTAATATCGATTATCCGGTAATGCAGTCAACCGGCAACTCAGAATTTTATTTAAAGCATGATTTTGAAGGTGGTCGTGATAAAAATGGTTGCCTTTACATACAAAGCAATTCAAAAATCAAACCTCGTTCAAAGAATCTTGTCATACATGGACATAATATGGATTCGACAGGAATGATGTTTCATCAGTTGTTAAAATATAAAGATATCGAATTTTACAAACAGCATCCGGTAATTACATTTGACACCTTATATAAAGAGAGCAAGTGGAAAATAATAGGATATATGCGAGTGGCAGGAGATTTCAAAAGCAGCGACGGATTCAATTATCTACAAAGTACATTTCAGACAAAGGAACAATTTTTAAATTTTGTATATCAGATAGAGATTCGTTCATCCTATAAATGTCCTGTAGATATAAATGAAAAAGATTCACTTTTAATGTTATCCACTTGCTCATATGAAGTACACGATTATAGAACTGTTGTCGTTTGCAGAAAGCTTAGAAAAAATGAATCCTCAGATGTAGACACAAGTTTAACTCACTATAACAAAAATGTTTTATATCCATCAAGCTGGTATAAAAAATACGGCGGAGAAAAACCAACTGTAACTTCATTTGAAAATGCAATGTCATTTAATGAAATTGACTGGTACGACGGTTCACTTGAGGTTGAATCCTCTGTTAATAAAACTTGTGAAGTTGATGGTTATAATTTCAAAATTTTATCAAATTCAACTGTTTCTTTTGAAGGAGTTAAAGACACAAGTATTAAGTCTTTGGATATTCCATCAACCATTGAATTTCAGGGAAGAGTTTTTGATGTAGTTTCCATTTCAAAAAAGGCTTTTGATAATTTGAACAAATTAAAGCGCTTAAAAATTGGAAACAAAGTTGAGATTATACCTAAAAAGGCTTTTGTAAACTGTACTAAACTTGAAGAAGTCATTATTGGCGATAGCGTAAATACAATCGAAGAAAAAGTTTTCTATAAACTTCCAAATTTAAAATATGTTAAAATAAGGAGCAATACTTTAGATTCTATAGGAGAAAAGGCTTTCGCAAAAATATATGTTAGAGCCAAATTCAAACTGCCTAAGAGCATGTCTAAAGCATACATAAAACTAATTAACAAGTGTGTTCCTGACAATACGTTTAAATTTAAAGAATATTCTGAAGATGCTAATAAATAAAAGGACCATGCTTTTATCAGATTTATCTCATTGTGAAACTGATAATAAGCATGGTTCTTTTTATTTGTTATGAATCAAATTATATTTTTGATATAAAATTTCCTTAAAAGTGCCTTTCAATCACGCTATGTTTAATCAAAATCTTTATACTCTACATAATTTTATTTGTCGTTTGTATAAACTTCAAGTTCAGCAATCTGACCTGCTACAGCACCTGTATTTTTTGTAAACGTTAATCTTATGTATTGCATTTTGACATTATCAATGTCAATAATAACCTGATTCCCTGTCTTTGGATCAAAATCATAATCTTTAGATGGTATTACTTCTGTATAATTCTGTCCGTCATCACTTGCTTCAATCTTAAACGTCTGAGTTCTCTTTCCCCAAATCTGAGCCGGATTCAATCCAACTACAACTGTATGAATAGTATATGAATCCTTTAAGTCTACAGAAATTATCTGGCTTTCTTCATTTTGAGAACCTTCCCAGTATGTTAATCTGCTGCCATCAATTATATTCGGTGCTCTGTAAACATCGTTAAATCCATTTGCATCTGCTCTTCCGTCTAACGCCACATTTGTGCCATCAATTTCAGGTGCAACATATTCTTCTTCCTTAAATGCATCGTTCTCCATCGCTTCCTTCTGGTCAGGAGCTGTTACTACCGTCAAATTTTTATTTGACATTTTTACTGATGAATTGCCTACAGCTACAACAGCTGACATTACTGCACATACTACGGCAAGACATCCTATTATAATTATAAACTTTTTCTTCATAATGCTCCTCCTACTTTATTTCCGCATTCTTTACTGTGTCTTCATCTACTTCAAATTCACCATCTTCAAATGATTTAATATCTTTACCCTTAATATTTAATCCTGAAATTGAAACTCCATCAATACCATGTTCTTCGTCAAATCCTTTAATCTGTGAAGGAAGTGATTCATTTCCATAAAGTACCTTGAAGCCGTCAATTGTAACATTTGAAATAGTTCCTCTGTCAGAAGTTGTTGACCATCCTGAATTTGTTAATACCTGTAAATCAATTAATTCTTTTGTTCCATCTCCAAGTCCCATGCATGCATCTTCAACTACAATATTTTTATAAGTCACGTTAGAAATTGCTGCATTATCTGCATTGTGAATTGACAATACCGGCTTATGGAAGTTATGAAGTACTGTTATATCTTCAAATATAACATTTTCAATTGTCGAGTTTTCTTTGTCACCTTTATTTGTTTCATAACCTATTTCCATTGACTGTGCCAAATCTGTCCAAACCTGAACATTTTTGAACTTGATATTGTTTGAATTTACATCATAATTCTTAACTACTAATGAATCATCCCATGTACGTACAAAACAATTTTCTACATCAAAACTCTTACATGACTGTAATGAAATTCCGTCACCATTTGGTCTTGCTGTAATAATCTTTAAATTACTGATATCTCCAGCTACTGAATTGTAACCCTGGAAGCACCATGCATTTGCATTTAATGAAATAATTCCTTCAACAGTTACGTACTGGCAGTTATCAAATCTAAGTGGAACTGTAGCACTTGTACCTTTCCAACCTTCTAAATTAGAATTATCAATAATGCCTCTTCCTCTAACTGTTACATCTTTAGCAAATGATGCTGTAACTGCTCCATGTACAACTGCTCCACCTGAGATATAAATTGTATCTCCATCTTCTAATACCATATCTTCGATATTCCATTCACCAGGTCCAATGTATTTAACACCTTCAGCATCTTTGTCCGGAACATCTTTTTCAATTTCATTTGCAAAAATATGTACTGCACGTTCTACTTTTTTATTAAATTCAACTGTGTAGGCATCAGGTGTGTCAATTGTAAATGTCACCGTATGCTTTTTAGTATTAATTTCCGGCTTAATGTTATATTTTAATGGTCTGATATTTACATATTCAATATCTGTATTAGGAACTGTAACTGTTATTTTAACTTTTCCTTCAAAATCAAAATATGTAATAGGTGTTCTGTCTTCTGCCGGCATATAATCACCCATCCATGTATGTGTGTTATTTACATTTGTATCGTATACATAACAGTCTTTGCCGTTTACCGCAACTTTAGTATCAACACAATGCATTAATGAAATATCTCTTTTTTCTTCTGATGCTTTTTCCAAATCAGCATCTGTAGCATCTTTAAGTGATTTAGGTCCATCATACAATACAACCTTGGCGTTTTTTATCTCACTATTGTCTGAAATTTTTGTTATTGCTACAGGCAAATGAATTGCCGCGCTTACTATTCCTACAATAAGGAAATAAATTATTACACATCCAACTACAAAAAATCCTTTGCCCATTGGCTTTGAATTATTGTTTTCCCCTGTTTTTTGTTTCTTTCCTTTTAACATAAAATTTCCCTCCAGTTTTCTACTGTTGCAAGTGTTTCGGAATGAAAATCTGCTCCCAGTTCTTCATGAAACGGTCCTACACCGAGGGATTTCATTCCGCCTCTCTTTGCTGCTTCTATTCCTGCTGCTGCATCTTCAACTACAAGACAATCCGCCGGATTAAGTCCTAATTTCTTTGCAGCCACTAAAAATACTTCAGGGTCAGGTTTAGATTTAGTTACATCTAATCCACAGCTTATTTTGTCGATATAAGGTGCAAGACCTGTCCTTTCAAGTATTATTGGTGCGTTTTTACTTGCCGAACCAACTGCTGACATAATTCCCATTTCCTTTAGCATTTTCAAAGTTTCTACTGCTCCCGGAAGTACAGCACCTGAATCCAGTTTTTGGAGCATTTCAACATAGTATCCGTTTTTTCTGTCTGCAAGCTCCATCTTTTCTTCCTGTGTATATGTTTTATCACCTTTTTCAAGAACAATTTCCAAAGAAGCCATACGGCTTACTCCTCGCTGTCGCATATTGTCCTCTCTGTTAAATTCAGTAATTCCCAGTTCATCAGCTAATTTTTTCCAAGCCTGATAATGAAGTTCATCTGTAGAAACTAAAACTCCATCTAAATCAAAAATTACACCCTTCATTTTTTCTCTTCTCCTTTACATTTTTTTGTTTTCAAAATCATATTTTAGTGTTACTATTTCTATATAGGTTTTACGTTTTACCTATTCTAAAAACAGAAAGGATTTATTATATGGTTACTATTAAAGATATTGCTTCGGCTACAGGCGTAAGTGCAACAACCGTTTCCAATGTTATCAATGGAAAAACCGGTCGCGTTTCTGCTGAAACCGTCGCTAAAATTAATAAAGCAATTGATGATTTAGGTTATGTACCTAATATGTCTGCCAGATCATTGGTTTCACGTTCATCAAAAGTTATTGGTTTCGTAAACCATATTGTTACTAATAAAGACTCAAATTTCATGGAAGACCCTTTTCTTTCCCGATTTATCGGAATTCTCGAACAGGTTCTTCGTGAAAATGGTTATTTTTTAATGTTGCGTACTGTTGAGACGCCTGAACAGTTTAAAGCTTTCTTAAAAACATGGGATCTTGACGGTTTGTTTTTAGCAGGTATCTTCCGCGATGACTTTTTTGAAGCCATTGCAAGTTGTGCTAAAAAGCTTCCTATCGTTCTCGTTGACAGTTACGTTCATGAAAAGAACATTTGTAATGTCGGATTAGAAGATTTTGGTGGAAGCAACCAGTCAACCAAGTATTTAATCAGCAAAGGTCATCGTAAAATTGCATTTGCCTCTCTTCACATAAAAGAAGGTGGCGTTTTAATGGAGCGTTTCCTCGGATATAAGGCTGCCCTTACAGAAGCCGGTATTCCATTTGATGATTCCCTTGTTTTTGAATGTGGTATGGACCTTGAAAATACAAAACATATCGCTAAATATTTATCTTCTCATCCTGAAATAACAGGACTCGTTACTACTGCCGATTTTCTTGCAGGAAATATTATGGCTAACCTTCATAAAGAAGGTGTTCGTATTCCTGAAGATATATCAATAGTAGGATTCGACGATTTAAATATATGTAACATTACAACTCCGGCTCTTACCACTGTTCATCAGGATATGGACCTTAAAGGTCGTACAGCCGTTAAATTTATGTTGGAATTGTTAGAACACAGAATGCCTAATCCATGCGAAGTATCACTTCCAACTTCTATTGTAGAAAGAGAAAGCGTTAGAAGTATTTTCTAACGCTTCTTTCTTATTTAAGGAGATTTCAAATGAATCCTAACAATCTTATAAATGCTACTTATATTGTCATATAAATTTTAAATTCTACACTTGCACTGTTTTGCTTTGTATTCATTTCCTATATTTCCACAATATTTGCGTTATTGTCTTCTATTTCAATTTTGTATTTTTTGTTTCTATAACAAATATGAAATCTCATTTTTTTCCATGCTTTTGGCAAATCAGGTTTTGCTTTAATTTTTCCATCTTCAAAATAAATTCCCGCAAATCCTTTTATTGCCACCATATAGGCTCCACCTTCTGCCGCCGGATGTGTTCCTCCGATGTAGACAAGTCCTGCCCATTCCTTTCCACCTTCATTCAAATCTGCCGAAGCTGATTTCATAAATAGCGGATAGGCTTTTTCTTTCATTCCACACTTGCAGGCTAACAAAGCATACATACATGCACTCAATGATGAACCATGTTCTGTTCTCGGTTCATAATACTGCCAGTTTTTGAGTTTTATTTCATCACTTACATCATCCGGAAACATTGTAAGCCATGTTACTACGTCTGCCTGTTTTATAACCTGTGTATGTGCTGCCACTCCATTTGCTCCTCCCCAATATTCCTTAGAGTCTAAGAGTCTGCTTCTTACAGTATTTACGCTTACATCTTCTAAATCAAAATAACCGTCAAACTGTGGAATGATTCCATTTTCATTTGGCTGTGGAATATAAATATTACGCTCAGCCATTTCAAATTTTTCTTTTAATTGTTTTAAGTTATATTCTTTACACAACTTTATTGCATACTGTTCGTTTAATTCATCAATTGAATCAATTACTTTAACAGCCTGTTCAAATGTATATTTTGCCATTCGGTTTGTATAACCGTTATTATTAACTCTTTCATGGTATTCATCAGGTCCTATAACATCATGAAGTTCATAATATCCTCCTGACACTTTTTTAAGAAGTAAATCATAATAAAATTTCGCACATTCAATTATTGTTTCTGCTCCACCCTCAGATAAAATTGTCATATCACCTGTAAGGTCTATATATCTGCCAATTCCATATACAATAGCTGCTGAAATATGAATCTGTTTATCTTTAAAATATGTTCGCATCGGTCTTTTTGTAAAAACGTCTGTAACATTATAATCTGAGCAGGCGTCATATCCGCCTTCCTGACTTTCCCATGCATAAAATGCACCATCATATCCATAACTTTTTGCTTTTTCCTTTGCACCATCTAAAGTATCAATTCTATATTTCATTACATTTCTTGCTACTTTTGGGTTTGTCATAAGTAAAAAGTCTAAAATAAACATTTCCGTATCCCAGAAAACAGCACCTTTATACGTCTGTCCCGATAAACCTCTGGCTGCAATAGAAAGGCTGTCTGTATGTCTTGGCGAAATGCTGTTCAAATGATAGCAGGAATAATTCAATGCTTCCATCGCATCATCATCGCCTTCAATTTCTACCTCTGAATTGCTCCAAATGCTTTCCCAGCATTTACAATGTTCATCGTGCAATTCGTAATATCCTTTATTTCTAATATTTATAGCCGTTTCTTTTGCATTATCTAAAGGATTCTCACAATCTTTTGATGTATAAATTGCCATAAATCTGTGAATTTCGTAACACTTATTAATATCTGAGACAAAATTTAATGATTTTATTATCTTTTTGTCCTCTTTTTTTAATATTATCTTCTTTTCACATGGGAAATTTTCATCTTCACTTACACTTACCGCCACATGATATTTCTTTTCATGAGATATTCCAACTATGCTTATACAGTCATCTTCATCCATAATAATTTCATCATAATGCGGTCCGTTAATGTCCCATACATCGCCATCAATTCCTGTTAAAAAATTAATGTCTGCATGAAAATCCGCCGTAATTTTGTATTTCTCTACTCCAATATGAACATCATCCATACTTACAAAGCGCTCTGATTCAAGTACAATGTTTCCTCTCTTCGTTGTCCACTCTGTATGTCTTTTAAATATTCCATGTCTGTAATCTAATTTTATAAAATGTTCTTTAGGCGCATTATCCTGAACCTTTAAAACATTTCCATCAACAATCAGATAACTGTAAAAACCATTTGGAGCATTCAACGGTTCTCTCCAGCTATTACCTACCTGATCATAAATTCCTGCCAAGTTAACAGCTACTAAATCCCGGGAATCAAATTCATCGAGAGTGCCTCTAATTCCCATATATCCATTACCTGTCAGAAATTTATTTCCTAAATGAGCAATTTTTTCTGAATTAAACCCGTTTTCTGTCAACTCCCAATTCATTTATTTACCTCCCATTTTTGTCCGGGGACAAAACACTTTGTATTCTGCCCCGGCATTAAATTTATTTTTATTTGACGTCACAAATATATGCTTCTTCTCCAAGTTCAATTTTTTCATCATAAACCTGAACTAAAATATTTTTGCCATATTTAGTACTGATTTCCACTTTATCCTTAGTAACCATCACTTCAATAACTTCTCCCATATAATGGATTTTGAAAGTGTACTTATTCCAGTTTTGTGGGATTGAAGGTGTAATATGAATAATATCTCCATCTGTTCTAAGTCCGCCAAATCCATAAATAATATTCATCCATGCTGCTGCAATACTTGTTGTATGTATACCTTCTCTTGTATTTCTGTTATAGTTATCCAAGTCCATTCTTGTAGCAAATCCAAAGAAATCATATGCTTCATCTTTTTTATGAAGTTGTGATGCTAAAATTGAATGTACTGAAGGTGACAATGAACTTTCATGTATACATCTAGGTTCGTAATATTCATAATTTACCTTTAACTGTTCCTCTGTAAAATGAGAATTAAATAACAACATAAACATTAAAACATCCGGTTGTTTAATCATGTCATTTCTATATATTCTGTCATAAGACCAATGATTATATAGTGGGAAATCTTCAATTGGAATTGAATCAATATTCAAATGAGGAAGTTTAAAGAATCCTTCATGCTGTTCGTACAAAAGACTATCTTCATGGTAAGGAATGTACATACATTCACTAACTTTTTTCCATTTGTCCATTTCTGACTCATCGAAGTTAATTTTTCCAACTATTTCGTCATAAGCCTTCTTATCATTTTTCTTAATATCTTCAATTACTTTAAGTGTAAAATCTAATGTAAATTTACCCATAAAATTCGTGTAGCAATTGTTATGAACCATCATCTGAAATTCATCAGGTCCCATTACGCAGTAATAACCATATTTGCCATCCTGCGAGAAATCACCACGGGTAACTAACATTCTCGATATTTCAATTAACATTTCTAATCCATACTGTGTCATAAACTCTTCATCCTGATACAGTTTTTCATAGAACCAAATACCATACGCAACTGCTGTAGATGCCTGAAGCTGTAAGCTTGCATGTTGCCATAAATTACAACATTCCTTACCGCTTATTGTCGCTATTGGATAAAATGCGCCTTCACAATCTAATGCCTTTGCTCTTTCTCTCGCTTCATCTAATGTCTTATATCTGAAATAAAGAAGATTCTGAGCTGCTTCCTTATTATTGAAAAGGAAGAATGGTAAGCAGTATGTTTCTGTATCCCAGAAAGCATTTCCATTGTATGCTTCGCCTGTCAATCCTTTTGCACCAATATTTGTACCTTTTACAGCACCGTGATAAGTCTGGAATAACTGGAAAATACAGAATCTGATTCCCTGCTGGTTTTCTTCATCTCCGTCTATTGTGACATCAGATGTTTCCCAGATTTCTTTCCACCACTTAGTGCTGTCCTCTTTTATCTGTTCAAATGACATAGAACTTATGTCATTTTCCTTTTCTGTTTCAAATTCTTCATATACTGCCTTTACATCTTCACGGAATTTATTTTCTTCTATTTCTTCCTTTAATGTAAAATTCTTAACTATCTTTTCAAATTTTTTTTCTTCATTCTGTTTTAATAAAAGATTAAATTTAACAACTGCCTTTTTTTCTTCCTTAACATTGTCAAACTCATTCACATCCGCTTTTATTGCACATGCGCTAAATACTCTTTGCTGTGTATGAAGTGTTTCACCTTCTATTCCGGCAAATGCATTCTTTCCTGACTTATATAATATGTCTTTTATTTCCCACATGTTCATTTTCTGCATGCAATGCGGGTTAGAAAAATCAAGTCCTGACTTTATTTCTACATCTCCATCAAAATTTAATGCAGTTAGCTTAACTCTTTGTGCACCAACCTGTACATCAGTCATCGAAAGAATTCTTTCAAAAGAAATTTTTAACTTTTTACCATTTGATAAGTTCCATATAAATGAACGGGTTAATACACCGTTTTGCATATCTAATTCACGAACAAATTCTGAGATATCTGCTTTGGAAATTTCTAATTCTTCCCCATCAACACATATTCTTGTATATAACCAGTCAACGGAATTAACCATATATTCAGTAAAATCTACAATACCTTTATAATGTCCGTAATCCGGTTTTGTTCTTTCATATATTCCATTAAAATAACTTCCGATTAACTTTGGTCCATTATATCCTTCTTCAAAATATCCTCTAACTCCCATATATTCATTTCCTAATGAAAATATAGATTCTGATACTTCTCCGTAATCCGGATTAAAACCCTCTTCAATTATTTTCCAAGAATCCACTTTAAAATATTTATCTGCTATTTTCGCCATAATTCTTCTCCATCTTTTCCTGCTGTCGACAATATGAGAAACATGGTCTTTCTAAACCACGGAGGAAATTGCCGACAGCTCACATCATTTCAGATTATTACTGTCAGTTTTATACAGAAATAATCTTTATCAAATATATTTTTTACTAACGTAAGGGGATGTTAGTATCCAAATATCTTAACCCTTTACAGCCCCACCGGCTGCACCATCTGTAATCTGTTTCTGGAATATAGAAAACAGAATTGTAGGTGGAATCAGCGAGAAGAAGATTGCTCTAATCATATCTATCGCTGTTGTTCTTGAAGTTGAATATGTATACAACTTAACCATAACTGTTTCTTTTCCTGATCCATTTAAAATCAAATATGGAAGAAGGAAATCTGACCACGCTGCCGTAACCGCAAAAATTACGATTACCATAATGATTGGTTTTGATAAAGGTAATACAATTTTATAAAATACCTGTACTACATTACATCCATCCAACCTTGCCGCTTCTATAAGTTCCGGTGGAAGTCCTTCAAAGAATTCTTTGAATAAAACTACCCAAAAGGCATTTGCTCCATATGCAAGCCACAATGGAATAAATGATTTATTTAAACCAATTCTGTTAATATTTACAAACAAAGCAACTACACTTGTTGTTGCAGGAATCAAGAGGCTCCACATTACAAGACCATTTACAATCTGATATCCCTTTGGTTTTAAAATGGCAAGTCCATATGCTAAAATTCCATTAAAAATAATTGCACATATAACTGAACCGATAACCATGATAAATGAGTTCTTGTAATACAATCCGAAATTCAATTTATCCCATGTTTCCTTAAATCCTGAAAAATTAAACGATTTAGGGAACAATGTTGCTTCTCTTGTTAACTCTTTTAAATCTTTAAATCCTGATAAAAATACCCATATTGCAGGGAACATTGCAATTATTGCAAATAAGATACATACTGCCACGAAGAATAGGCAGATTATTTTTACTTTTGTCGACTTGACGTCAAACCCTCTGATGGCACCGTCTGTTTTGTCTGCATACTTATTAAAATACATCAGCCTTTCCTCCTAATCATCTTTCTTTCTTGTTAAGTACATATATAATCCACTCAACAAAATTAATACTATACAAATCATTACTGACAATGCTGCTGCGCATGGATAATTAAATTCAGTAAACGCATACTGGTAAACCAAAAGCATTATTGATAAACTTGCATTATTTGGTCCACCATTTGTCAAAACTAATGGTTCATATAAAATCTGGAATACGGAAATAACCTGAAGAATAAGCATTGTCTTTCCTAAGCTTAAGATGCAAGGAAGAGTTACATGGAAAATTCTTTGGAATACACCCGCTCCATCAATTGCAGCAGCCTCGTAATATTCCGGATTAATTCCACTTATTCCCGCCATATAAATAAGGGATGTGGAGCCTGCACTTTTCCATGTCATTGCTATAATAATCAACGGGATAACCAACGCTGCATTGTTTAACCATACCTGTGGCTCTATACCACATTTAGATAGTAAAATATTTAAAACACCTGTAGGACCCGGTTTGAAGAAATAAACCCAAAGAAGTGAAACAGCCATTCCCGGAATCATATTTGGAAAATAAACTGCAAATCTGAAAAAGCTCTTTCCTCTAACGGTCTCACTGATGAATATTGCCAAAATAATCGGTACAAAAAATCCTATAATCAAGGACCATCCTATGTACTTAAATGTGTTTAGAAACGCTGCTTTAAAACTAACGTTATTAATTACTGTTATATAATTGTCTAACCCAACAAACTCCTGGAGCTGAACTCCCTTTGCTGAAAATAGCGATAATCTCACGCTTTCAAGTAGCGGTTCCCAAACAAAGAATGTGAATAACAATATTGATGGGAGCATTACGCACCATCCCAGTAAATCTCTCTTAGAAAATTTATGTTTTTTAGGTTTATAATTTGTTTGTTTTGTTTGAACTTGTTGTTTACTTTTCACCTGGAAACCTCCTCACATAATATGTATTGCCCTCACCTTTAGTCAGTAGCTAATTTTCTGAAACATTTGTAGAAAACAATTCTGTTTCCTTAATTTTATAGTAAAACCTTCTCCTGTTTTTAGAAAAAGGGCAGGCAACCGGACTAGTCGCCCACCCTTCCTTGGTAATATTCTATTTGTTTAATTTGTCTAAAACTTTCTGATAATTTTCATTTGCTGTCTTCATAAGTTCTTCTACATTACAATCTTTCTTTGTAACAACTTCCTGAAGAACTTTTGTGAGTTCCTTGTACATTGACTGTGTATCTCCCGGTTCTTCCGCTCTTAAGTTACCTTCAGCTCCAGTCTTTTCGAAATATGAATCATAAAGCGCTGAGTCAACGTTCTTGTATTCATCAATAACCTTCTGTTCAGCATCTACATAATCCTGATTAATCCAGCATGGGAATGATTTAATTACAGGAACTCCATTTGATACACGGTTAGCTGCATCTGCCTGTTTACCTTCAATACTTGTATCATTAACTACAGGAGATTTACCCATAATTTCAAGGAAATCTAAAGCTGCATTAATTTCTTCTTTTGTTGCATCTTTAGAGAACATATAAGGTGTACCACCTGTTAATGAATACTGATCACCATTAGGTCCTGCAGGAATTGCTCCCATTGCCAACTTATCTGTTGGTAATCCATTAACCTGTGTTGGCTGTGCAACTGCATCATTAGCTGCGATGTACATTGCTGCTGCTCCTGTTCCTAACTGCTGGAATCCTGATGCCCAATCTTCTGCTGTTGGATCAGCTGTTAAAACATCATATTTCCATTTCAAATCATATACATATTCCATAGCTGCAACAGCTTCTGTTGAATCTAAATGTGAAGTGTATGTTCCGTCGCCATTATCTGTACACAATGTAGCTCCAAAGCACCATGCAATATTAGAAAAATGCCATCCGCCTGAATTATCTTTTGCTAATAAGCAAAGGCCTGCAGCTCCTGTCTTGTCTTTGATAATCTTAGCATCCTTAGCAAGTTCATCCCATGTCTGTGGGAACTTTGGAATACCCTTGTCATCAACAAGTCCTGCTTCTTCAAATAATTCTACATTGCACATAAGTCCTAATGCGTAAGCATCTCTAGGAACACCATATACGTGACCGTTTTCATCTGATAAAAGTGATAATACTGATGGACTCATGTCATCAATCCATCCTCTTTCTTTAAGAATATCAGTAACATCTGCTACCAATCCCTGTTTAATTAACTTCTGAGGTTCAGTAAACCATGTTTCAAAAATTGTTGGGCAGTTTCCTGATTCCGCTAATGATACAAATGTGTCTGTTGCATATGTATAACTTGCAGGTTCAACATATACATCACTATGCTGTTCATTCATTGTCTCTTTGTACTTTTCAAAATTCTTAACATCATCAACCAAATCTGCTGACGGCCAGATTCCTAATGAGAGAACTGTCTTTCCCTCTTTCTCTGCCTTTTTCTTGGCTGAATCCTTGTCTCCTGAACTTCCACATCCTGCAAACATTGTTGTTGTCAACGCGGCAATCAATGCCAAACTAAGTAACTGTTTCTTTCTCATATAAATACTCCCTTCTACATTATATAATAATATATTACGTTAAGTTTAACGTTAAACTTAATTAAGAACATAATATACCTACGTACCTTCTATAAATTCCCCAATCAAAAGAATATTCAACTTCTTTGTAAGTTTGTTATACCGTTTAACGTTAAACTAATAATAACATTGTTTATTTTATTTGTCAATATTTACATTCAAAGCATATTTACTAATATTTATGCCCTATTTTTTTATAAAAACGTTTCTTGTTTTAGTAATTTTGCACAATTAGCATATTATCTTTGTTTATTAATTAACAATTATGGATGTTAAGGGTTGAGATTTTATTTTAAATATTATACTTAAGTATTATCTTTGATAAACTTTTTGGCTCCTGATATTTAAACCTTGAGATTAATCTTGGTCCGGTTTCAAATATTATATTTATATTTTAATGTTATTTTACTTTTATAATTCCATAACAAAAAATTTACCTTAAGACTAAGCTCAAATACTTTTTCTTAAGGTAATTTTTTAACTCTTTATAAATTTTATATTTTATGATGTTGTGGTCAAAAGCCACAACTTTGATTTTCATATCGTGACGAGTTCCAAAGTCTTTCACCCATTTATGAGCAAGTTCATGTGTTCTTAGGTCTTTTTATCCTGGCATCATTATGTTGCATTACTGTTCCATAAAACCAATTACACATCCATTATCAGAAAATGAGATTGATATTGAAACATTATCCTTTGTTCCCGTGTATTCTATCATTTCATATTTATTTTTATCATCATGAATATATCCTACAGTTTCGACTCCGGAACTTTGTAATTTTTCTATGTACTCTTCAATCTCTTTCTTGCTTATACCATCTATAAACAGTGAATACATTTTATTCTCTTTATCTTCCGTATAAGAATATGAGTCTGCATTATTGAGTTCCGGAAAACCTTCTGTAAAGCTATTATCCGGCCATTTCTTTAATGTCCTTATTTCATTCTGACTTTCATCGTCTTCCATATATCTTACGTTACTCATCTTCATTTTATTCTTTGGTTCATTGCATCCAACAAGCAATCCTGAAATTATTAAAATAGTAATTGTTGAAGCAATTATTCTTTTTCTATTCATTTTTAACCCCCTTTATAAAATATATGAACACATTATACTATAATGCTTTGCAAAATAATTGAATTTTCTTGGCTAATTATTGTCTATACTTGTTAGATTTTTCACCTTCTAATTTTTCTAATCTCAAATTATCAAATTCGATTTGCATCTAAATATCTAATTTCATAACCGCATATTCTATCATTGTATATCTATTCAATAGTTTTCTTAGCATATTTCTGATAAATGAAATATGAAATTATACCTGTCACAAATTCTGCGACGGCAAATGCCATCCACACACCGGTTGCTCCCATGAATCGGCTCAAAACGAATGCAGTCGGAATAATCACTATCACATAACGAAGAAGGGATATCATCAATGATGGATTTCCCATTCCTAAACCTTCTAATGCTCCACTGGATGTAACTGATACTGCAGAAATTATAAATCCAAAACTTATTATATGAAGTGCCGTAACACCAATTTTAATTGTTTCAGGATTTGTGGTAAACAAACCTATAAGCTGAGATGGAATAATCCATGAAAGTGCCATACCAAGTGCCATTATTAATACTGTTAATTTTAATGTTGTATGATAAATTTTTTCAACACGTTTGTGTTCTCCCGCTCCATAATTGTATCCAACAAGCGGTCTGATTCCCTGAATAATTCCGTTTGCACTAAGATAAATAAATGTCTGAAGCTTATAATAAACCCCAAGCACAAGCACGTATTTGTCTGAAAACTCTGCAAGAATTCCATTTAACGCAGATATCAGGAATGAAGGTAATGCCATATTTAATGTTGCCGGAATTCCTATTCCATATAATCTCTTTAACAATTTGAAATCAGGCTTTAATGATTTGCTTTCTATTTTTACAGGAATTGGTCTTGCAAAATACACAATTATGTAAACTAATAACGAAATCACCTGTCCTATTCCTGTTGCATAAGCTGCACCTGAAATTCCCATTTTAGGAAACGGACCTATTCCAAATATCATTAAAGGATCCAGAATTATATTTGTTGCAAATCCACAAATCATACTAAACATGGAAACTTTCATTTGCCCTACAGCCTGAAAAATCTTTTCCAATGTAATTCCCACAGTACTTGCCACGCTGAACATAAATACTATATTTGCATATTCTAAGGACATATCAATTATGTTTTGGTTATTTGTAAACATTTTTAAAAATGCCGGCATAAAAGCTGTACAAAGAATTGTTAACAACAAACCATGTATGAAATTCATTACAACACCCTGTGTAGTTGCTTTATTTGCCATTTTTTTATCCTCTGCTCCAAGATAATACGCAACTGTCGAATTTATTCCAATTCCTATACCGACACCAATTGATGTTATTATGTTCTGAACAGGGTATACAAGTGCCAATGATGTCATCGCATTCTCGCTTAATTTTGCCACAAAGAAACTGTCTACTATGTTATACATCGAGTTTACTGCCATTGAAATAACCATAGGCAGCGACATCGACAATACTAATGGCAAAATTTTCTTTTCTTTCATAAAACTCTGATCCATTTTATCCTACCTTTCTTTTTTGCTAATTGTTTATAACAATAATAAAGCCACACAACTACTTCTGTAATTGTGTGGCGAAAAAAGATTTCTCTCTAAAAATCCACCCCTTAAAGGTTTTAATCCTTTGATATATTAATATTGTTTATTTGTTATGTCAAGATTCTTTTATCCATAAACTATTTATGACTCCGGCATTAAATATGCTTCAAATCTATAGTCATTAACTTCTAATCATTTTCAATCTCAGGACAAAAGTGCAAAATTTATTATAAAACAAATATTTCTATGTAGATATTTTATAAAAAATATGCAAGCACTACTATACCCAATATGATTCTGTACCAGCCAAATATCTTGAAATCATGTTTCTTTATGTAACTCATTAAAAATTTAATTACAATGATTGATACTGTGAACGCTATTACCATTCCCCATATGAGAATTGCAAGCTCAGTGTGTGTAAAGTTAAATCCAAATTTTATTATTTTGATTGCACTTAAGCCAAACATTACAGGCACTGCCATAAAAAATGTAAATTCCGCTATAGCAACTCTTGATATTCCCATCAACAAACCACCGATGATTGTTGAGCCTGAACGGGATGTTCCGGGAACAATTGAAAGCACCTGAAATACACCGATTAAAAATGCATCCTTGTAGCTTATTTCTTCTAATGTATTAATTCTTGCAACTTTATTTTTGTTTTTATTTTCAATAATGATAAATGCTATACCATAGAAAATTAATGCAATTGCAATTACTACAGGTGTATGAAAATGTGCTTCAACATAATCATCAAACAACAGTGTAACCACTGCACCCGGAATACATGAAACAACTACCTTAAACCATAATGAGAATCTGTCTTTTTTAATTATAGATTGAGATTCTTTTGGCATTTGGAAAGGCCACATTTTATTCCAAAAAATTACTACAACCGCTAAAATTGCTCCCAACTGAATAACTACAAAAAACATTTCCTTAAATGCATCACTTACATTTAACTTGATAAACTCATCTACCAAAAGCATATGACCTGTACTGCTGATAGGAAGCCATTCCGTAATTCCTTCTACAATTCCTAAGAAAACAACTTTAAGCCATTCAATAAACTCCAACATATAAAGTCCTCCAATTTTATTTACTTGTTAATTTGAAAAAAGATTTTATACCTACAGTTCACGAAGGCATTTTTTAAATAAAATATTTCCTCTATTTAAATCAGGCTAAATAAATCTGTAGATATTTTTTAATTATCTTTTCACACAACTTCTTCATTATAGTACAGCAGTGTTTCTAATAAAAGTAAATTTTTTCTTAATAATTTTTGTTTACTGGAAATAGCTTTTGTATTCTATTTTATATTTACTGTCAGGGAACAAATATTTATGCAGCTCTATAAAATAATCGTCAGTCATGCTGGCAATGAAATCTACAACAATCTGATTTTCTTCTTCATCAAGATAATTTTTATGCTCGTAGTACTGCAAATTTTCATTTATGAACTTAATATGGTGCTTGTAAATTATTGAATCTGTGCTCTTGTTATGAACATCATCCAATAATTTATAATACATTTCCTTAAACATTGGTTTAATAATTTCATTGTACTGCTCTTCAAGTTTCTTGTTGTTATATATAACTTCGTAATTTTCTCTTTTTGCAGTTTTCAAATCATTATATACAGATTTGCTTAACAATATGTAATCTTTTCCGTAGCTGTTTTCTAGAATATCAACAGTCATATTATTAATTATTGCGGCATTTTCCGCGCCTATTTTATTAGTCTTAAACTGATAATTTTTGTCGATTATTTTTGCAATTCTTGCATCCTGTCTGTCTTTTCCAAGATATGCAACAATATCACATATTCTTACCACACATGCCTCAAGTGTAAGCGGTACAAGACGTGAAATCGCATCATGACCGATTACATAACTGTCCTCTACTTCCCTGTCATATTTGGCAAATGTTTTTCCAAAGTGCGGACGATATTCCTGTTGCTCAAATTCACCGTTATGGCATAGAACTCCATCTAAAGTCTGAAGTGAGACATTTCTTGCAAACATATTTTCAAGAACCCTTACACTCTGTACATTATGATTAAAAAAACGTCCGGTTTCATTCTGAAGTAATTCGCTTAAAAATCTTTCGCCTGCGTGGCCAAATGGTGTATGCCCAATATCGTGTCCCAAAGAAATGGCTTCAATTAAATCAAGATTAAGTCCAAGCACCGCGCCTATATTTCTCGCAATTCTTGACACAAGCTGAACATGCAAAGCTCTTCTTGTAATATCATCATTACTGTAAAATGAAAACACCTGCGTTTTATCCGCATAACGATTGTAATATGGCAAATGAATAATTTTCTCAATATCACGCACAAATGCCGGTCGCCATAAATTAGGCTTGTCGTGATTCATATTTCTTCTAATTACCATATCGTCATTACATCTGTAAGGATTAACTTTTCCCTGCTTCCTATCGTCTTTAATACGCTCCTGCAATTCTATGCTTAACTGGTCGTATTTTAAATTGTCGTTTGACTGTTCCTTCTTTAACTCCATTTTACCTCCCATCAAACTTCATAATTTCCCGGCAATTATTTTTGCCCACATGATATAAATATAACTTTCGCTCTTATTTTATATCTGTCTGATACAATTAAAAAACTCATGGCTGATATTCCATCGTTCTTTCGCTCTTAATAAATATCTGTCTGATACAGCAAAAAAACTCATGGCTGATATTCCATCGTTCTTTCGCTCTTAATAAATATCCGCCTGATACATATCAAATTACATTTTATAATCAAATGAAACCCTGTTTGTTACATGTGGATTATATTTTTCACCCATTCTCACATGCTCAGGATAATTTAAATATTGTCCTAAAACTGATTCGTCCTCCAAATCCATCTCAATCATAAGGTCCATATTTGCCGGACGGTCAACGCAATTTTTATGAATCTTTACATCCTTTATTCCATCAAATGCATTCTTTATTTTGGCAAATGCCTCACAATATTCTTTGTAATGTTCTTCTTTAAAAAAATCTTTTTCAAATGTAAATATAACAAAATGTTTAAGCATTATCCCGTCTCCTTCTCTGCTATAATCTATGCTTTTATTTTATCAAATTATATCAATAAAAAAAGCCCTCTTATTTATCAATAATAAGATGACTTTAAACATTTTATGTAATGTTAAGCGACATATTAATATTCTCCGCGATATCAACTAGTAGTTTAAATGCCTCAAAAAATGTAAACTAACATTTCTTCAGACATTGCATTGCTTTTCTTGAGTACTCAACTCCTACTACATTCTCTCCCTGAATGTTTCTCCATCTGTTAATTAATCTTAAAAAATCTTCAGATGTTACGCATTCTTTTCTTTCGCTTTCAAATTTTTCCGTAAGTGTTTTAGCCATACTCCCATCCTTTCTCACCTCAACCAATAATTGCATTAGAATCTACCCCTTAAATCCCTTACAACAATCTAAGTATAGTATAAATAGCCAAATTGTCAATTGAGTTTTTGGTTATTTTTCATATATTTCGATAATATTTCATATATGCAAGTCATATTTCTTTCTAAATCTACTTTTTAACAGTGGTAATTTTTTCATATATAAAAGCCCTGTCATATCAGCCAAAAACCATCCTATAGGTACAGATATCCATATTCCAATGACACCAATCTTGGAAATTGCTGATAATGCATATGCAAGCACAACTCTTGTTCCAAGTGAAATGATTGTAAGAATCAAGGACATTTCCGGCTTTCCAACTGCTCTGTAAAATCCATAAAGCAAAAATAATATGCCAATTCCAATATAAAAACTTCCTTCAATTCTCAAATATTCTGCTCCCACTTTTATAATTTCAGTTCCATCAGACACAAACAGGCCCATAAATTTTTCAGCAAATATAAACACTACTGCACTCACGCACACACAAAAAACAGATGCTGCAATCATAGACTGCTTCCAGCCATCCTTTATTCTTCTGTGTTTACCTGCTCCATAATTTTGTGCAACAAAAGTTGATACTGCATTTCCAAAATCCTGTACCGGTGAATATGCTAAAGTATCTATTTTTACTGCTGCCGCAAATGCCGCCATAACTACCGTTCCGAAACTATTTACCAATCCCTGCACAAGGAGGATTCCAAAATTCATAACCGACTGTTGCAAAGCTGTTAATATAGAAAGATTTGCCAGTTCCTTAACAATATTTATATCAAATTTTAAGTGCTTTAGCTTAATTCTAAAATGTGTAGATTTTAAAAGTGCATAGATGGTTATTCCCATTCCTGAAACATACTGTGAAATCACGGTAGCTTCAGCTGCTCCGGCAACTCCAAGATTGAATTTAACTATAAAAATAAGGTCCAGCACAATATTAAGAACCGCTGAAACTCCAAGAAAAATAAGTGGCATTAGTGAGTTTCCGATTGCCCTAAGCCCATTTCCAAAAAAATTGTAAAAAAATGTACCAATTATTCCTATTCCAATAATAAGAAGATACTGTTTTGTAAGCTTCGTTATTTCAGTTGGGATCTGCAAAAACTTAATTATATTATTAATTTCCGCGAAAAATACAAAAGTTATTAATAAAGTGATGCTGCCTATTAACACAAATGCTAATACAATTCCATTTTTCATTCGGTCATAATCTTTTTTCCCAAATTCCATAGAAATAAAAGCTCCGGATCCCATGCTTAATCCCAATATTATCGAAGTCAGAAATATCATCAAAGTGTATGATGACCCTACCGCTGCAAGCGCATCATTTCCCACATATCTTCCAACTATCAATGTGTCCGCAATATTGTAACACTGCTGCAAAATATTTCCTAACATAAGAGGCAATGCAAATTTAATTAATTTTCCTGTTATATTTCCCTGCGTCAAATCCATATGCAAAACTTACGGTCACAATTATTTACTATTTAAGTTGCGACCTTACTCCATTTTCCGTAATTTTTTTAATAAATTTTGTCAAAAAAGAAACCCAGAATTACATACCTTCGTCAATGCAATCCTGAGTTTCCATATGAGCAAGCCACCGTCCTAGCCTGTCTCGATTTCTTACTAGTATTATAGCATAAAATGGGTGTTGAGGGAATAGATTTGAAATTTATTTGCAAAGATTTTATGGATTTTTTATGGCAAAATTTTATGACATTTTTTGTGTTGTTGTAGCACTTTGTGTTTCTATATTAAGCGGGTAAACTTGGGATTTAATTCAATAAAACTTAAGCACTTTCTTCAAATCTACCAATCGCCTTCTCCCTCTTCCATCATTTCATCTATTGCATCGTCAACACCATCTGCATAATCATCATCTTCATCATAGCGGTCATAATCATAGTCGTCATCTGATATTACATCATCATATCCATCGTCGTATGAGTCATCATAATAATAATGTTTTTTAGAGCTATTTGAATAATTATAAGTTTTTCTTGTTGTCTCTCTTTCATATGTGTTGCTGTTGCTAGTTGGTTTCTGAGTATTATTTATGATGTCATAACGGGTTGTCTCTTCTTCGTAGGTTTCATCATTTTCTGTTGTATCATTTTCCAAATCAGGAAAATCATAATCAAGCCCATGCTCTTTCATATGACGATAGCAATAATCAAATCCTTTTTCTTTATTAAAATTACAACCGGGCTCTGCGCATGTTTTTATGTTAGTATAAATTGATTTAAAGCCGTATATTAATCCAAATATGGCTACTATTAATATGACAAATTTTATAACTGAAGTTGATTTGTTGTTTTTCATGGTTGAATCACCTCCACCATTTTGTTTGCCATAGTTATCGTCATTGTTGTCAACTTTATTGTTGTTGCTATTACTCTTGTCATTATTGTTGTTGTTATTACTCTTATCATTATTCTTGCTGTAGGTCCTGCCATTGTTTTCCTCATTGTTATGATATCTGGAACTACTATCTTCATAATCTCCATACTGTTTTCTCTGGCTATTCTGATTTCTTGTTTCGTTCATAAAGCGATATTCCATGCCTCTTTCAAATGTATTTAATTTACCATCTTTATTAAAATCAAAAAACTTGTCTAACGGTCCATCTGCCTTTCCATTCCAAATTCCCATAATTAACCTCCAATCATGTGTTATAAATATTTTACAAATTGTGTGGTAAAAGAATGTTTTTCTTTTATTGAGGTAATTATCACATATTTGGTGTCCAATAGATGGGACTTGTAGGGGAATATTTAAAGATTTAATTGCAATTTAAACTGCTAGTTTTTCCATGCTACTACTTTTGCAAACTAGCAGTTACCTTTGCAACCAATTTTTATATTTATTCGAAACTACAAGGTTCTATCTACCATATTTTAGTAGAAATTATAAGTTATTCAAACCTGATTTAGATGCTTGTCGTAAAGCTATCTACACATTAGTAGAAATTATAAGTTATTCAAACTTTCTTCCGGGGATGAGTTAATTGTCAATCTACACATCAGTAGAAATTATAAGTTATTCAAACACTAACGACAGATTAAATCCACTCGATCTACACATCCGTAGAAATTATAAGTTATTCAAACTTCCAGAACGGTCTATCATCGTATTTTATCTACACATCAGTAGAAATTATAAGTTATTCAAACCTAATAGCACAGTCGCTTTATTTGACTATCTACACATCAGTAGAAATTATAAGTTATTCAAACTGAGTATACAGAATAGAAAGAGAGGTAATCTACACATCAGTAGAAATTATAAGTTATTCAAACAAAACATGGATAAGCTTGATTATGAGATCTACACATCAGTAGAAATTATAAGTTATTCAAACATCATCACGGCATATTACAGAACTGCATCTACAAATTAGTAGAAATTATAAGTTATTCAAACTTGACGGATAAAGTTGACTTGGTTCCTATCTACAAATTAGTAGAAATTATAAGTTATTCAAACGAAGCCCAAAGCAAACGCCACTATTTATCTACAAATTAGTAGAAATTATAAGTTATTCAAACATAGCCACGTTCCGTATAGTTCGGAATGATCTACAAATTAGTAGAAATTATAAGTTATTCAAACCTTATAAATAACATTTCTACTTCTCTATCTACAAATTAGTAGAAATTATAAGTTATTCAAACTATGTTACAGATAAACACAGCAGTATATCTACAAATTAGTAGAAATTATAAGTTATTCAAACAAAAAAACATATCCTCCCACAAAAAAATCTACAAATTAGTAGAAATTATAAGTTATTCAAACGAGTAGAGGAATGCGAAAGTTTTCAGGATCTACAAATTAGTAGAAATTATAAGTTATTCAAACAGTGGTTACAGGAATTAATTTTGTCAATCTACAAATTAGTAGAAATTATAAGTTATTCAAACTTTTTATACTATCGGTATCAATGTAGATCTACAAATTAGTAGAAATTATAAGTTATTCAAACTTAATAATCTTCTTTGGTATTGGCTATTATCTACAAATTAGTAGAAATTATAAGTTATTCAAACTAATAAGCGTTATCTTTATTATGTGAGATCTACAAATTAGTAGAAATTATAAGTTATTCAAACTCCTACATTGTCATTATTCACAATTTTGAGTTGAATTTTCTTTATATTTATATATTTTTTTATTTATTTTGCACATAATTTTGTTGAATAACTTTTATTTTAATTAATTAAGACTTAGGTTTGCATTATGTTATTATAAAGAAATCTTTCTCATCATTTTTTGCATAACCAAATCTAAGTACTTCACAACTTGAAGACAGTTTGAATATAATAACACTATCCTGTTGTGTAAAACATTTTTCAAAACGATTTTTTATATCAGTAACTATATTATCAACTATACGTTTGCTATTGTCAATTTCAAATACTGAATATTGTAATCTATGACCAAATTTGGATAAATATTTTGAAAATTTAGTTCTCAGTTTATCATCTGATATATCGTAACTCACCACTATCATATATTCTTCTCCCCTTTTTTCTAATGTACTTCAAACCTCGGCAATTCCTCAACACTTTTCATTTTCATAAAAAATCTATAATATTTTTGTATATAAACAAAAATTTCATCTTTATATTCCAGAATATCTTTCATGAGAAACTGTATATATTTCGAATTCATTTTATACTTTAATACCCATCTGTTATCATACACTTCAAAATCTTCTTTTTTACATTGTTCTAAATTAATTGCCTTTCTAACTGAATAATCCACAATTGGACGCATTGGTTCCATCAAATCACATACTAAAGATTTTCTCATATAAAAACATTTATGAAATACTCCATAATAAGTATCAAACCCATATATTTGTAATATTGCATCTACAATATTAAACAACATTGTGTATCCTATATCCAATGTAACATTAATATAGTCATTTTTTATTCTAGGTTTTCTTCCATTCCACTTAACATTGTTAAACACCCTCGTAAAGTAAACTCTTGCAGCATTTCCTTCTATTCCCATTACTTCCAAATAATTTAAAGGTTCATTTAATTTGTCAATCATATCTTGAAGAAATTCTATTCCTTCTTTTATTTCCTCAGTCTTTTTTCTTATATTTTTCAAAGTATCCATTTGATTTGCTATCTTATTTTGTTCTATCTTTCTGCCTATGTCATTTTGAGTGTATTCATATTGACGTTTTCTAAGCATTGTGTTTCCTTCCATTCTGCTTCCTATTATTTCATATACTCTAAACGTAGTTGACATCAAACAAATTGCAAATCCAAATTTTTTGCTGCGTTGAATCAATCCACTAGTTATTGATATATTTCCAACCACACATACCATAAATAATCTATAGCATGTAGACTGGTGTTTTATTTTTCCCTCTTTGCCCTTTATTACAATGTTATCATTTGAAAATGATAATTTTTCACCTGTATTAGTAAACAAGAATATTATTTGTTTTTTGCTAAAATCATTTGCACTTAACATATTATTCCCCTCGATTCATAGCTCTATCACATGCATCCTCATATATACAATTTCGGCATTTTAATCCATTAACTTGATGATATTGTTCTATATCAAAATTTCTCATATCATTAATTGTATTTTCAAATTTTTCTTTCATTGATTTATCTTCATCAGGTAATTTGATTTTATATATTTTATTATCATCGCAACTTCTAATTTGAAGTTTTGAAACATTATATCCCATTTCTGTCATACAATAATATTGAGCATATAATTGAAATACATATCCATCATAGATTTCTTTTATATGTTTTTTTCTTTCTACTAAAAGCTCCTTTTTCTTATCATAAATATCAATTTTACCAATTATTCTAAACTTTTCAGAATATACTTCTAACGAAGTAATCTTATCAGAACTTGTTGAATACTTATTTTTATCTATAGTTTCATGTGATTTTGTCCCATTAAGCTGATATTTCGATTGAAACATCAGCTTTTCCTGATTTCCATATAAATTATGAAAATAAATGGAAACTGGGCAAAATATAAAATCATTTATATTTGAAATTTTAATAATATCATCCATTATAAATACCTTTTATTTTGTATAAAATCAAACCAATCATTATGAGATATTTTTAGTGTTTTCCTAGGAAACTTTTCGCCTTCCTTCCAATTATTTTTGATTTGTTTTACTTCATACAATCCTTTAAGTGCTATACAATATGCTCCATTTGCATCTGCATCCAGAGGTAATTTTTTATTTTTTTCTTCTGAATTATAAAATTCTCCTGACTCATTTAATACCGGTGAAATAATTTCATCATATTCAATTGAATTATTATCAGGTAAACTATTTCTCATTTGCACAATATACTTAACTAATTTTTTCATTTCTTTGCAGAAATTATTTTTATTTTTAGTTTCTAATGTCTCCACCTGTTCTAATATATCTTGTTCATTATCATATTGAATGTTATACTGCTCCATTAATTTAATTATTTCATTCGTTAAATTAACATTGTCCGGTGAATTCCATTTGCCATTCCTATACTTTCTTATTTTTCTTGTTCCATTAGAATAAATTGTCCATTCATTTTTTGCTAATTTAACATTGTGCGTTATGAAATTTGTATAATCAAATTTTAAAGCAAACTTTTGTCTGTTCTTATCATATTTGATTGAATCAAAACTTGTCACAAATTTTTCATCATCCATTTCTTTATAATTGAAAACGGATACAAAACCTGTAGTTGGATCAATTTTTGAGGTATATGCTGCCGGAACATAAAAAATATATCCACATTGTCTTCCTAATTCTTTCAAACTTTTAGGGATATATGTCATTTGATATCCTTTTAATACTCCTCCTTCTTCGTTTACTGCTTTATTTTTATCAACTAAATAATTTAATTTACTTATCAACATATTTTCAAATTTCTGGTATACTTGACGTTCAACTTTAAATCTCCCCCTCTTAAATCCCATATTTAAATCTTCCATAGCAATTATCGCATTATATTTTAATACTAAGCTTGTTATTTCATGAATAACCAAAGACAAATATCCTTCTTTTATATCTTTGATTTTTCCAATTTGTTTCCAATTCTTTCTGGCACTGTCACGTTCACTTTCTCTTTGTTTTAATTTTTCCTTATAGTTCACTCCATTAATTATGTTGAAATTCTTCTGCTCTATAATATTTCCATGTAAATCAATTACTGAAACATAAATAAGATTTCTTTCTCCTCTGTCTATACCAATAATATGCATATCATTATTTTCAGCAATATTCTTCAATGCAATATCATTTACAGGTGAATAATTTTCTGCATTACAATTTATCTTTATAGGTAAATGGAGAAAATATTTATCTACAGTATATCGATAATCTTTTACAATATCGTAATCAGATGTAAAGTACTCAACTTTACCTTCATCTATTAATTTCTTTGCTTCATTTGATAATTTTACTTCTCCAATTTTATTAAAATACTTATAAAGTTCTGTGTATACTTCATCAGGTATAGTCTTTCTTTCTTCATTTTCTTTTTGTTCATTGTAACCTTTATTTACTAAAATACTTCCTTTTTTATGAATAATAGGTTGCTTAATGCTTGATTTTCTGAAAAATACTTCGGCATTTCCATCCAATTTAAGTACAATATTTTTTAAGTTTTCTTCGCTAAACAAATTTTCAAAATACATAGTATGAAGATTTTTAGTTCCAGTGCTTTTATCTGAAAAATCCTTATTATATATTTGGAATAAATATAATTGTCCCTTTTCATTCATCTCATCTATATCTTTTTCATCTATATAGGTCCACTGAATTGTATATGCCTGCTTTTCAATCTCTTTATAAAAATCATTTATATCTTCGTATGTGGATGTTTCTGAAAACTTAAATTTATATCCTTTCCATTCATCTCTTTTATTAATACACTCCTTAAAATAATCAATTAATTCTCTACAATAATTTACATCAAAATTCTTACTAGATTTAATATGCTTTTTCTTTTTATATCCATCTAGTATATATTCAGAAGTTTTATACGTCGCAATTCCCTTTTTAGAAAGAAATGCCTTTGGAAGCATTAAATATGGTTTTGGTAAAAACATATACACCATTTTTTTATAATCGCTGTCGCTTTTTTTCTTGTGTCCTTCAATAACTGTTTTGTCCGGCTTATTTTTTGCATTGAATATTCCAATATAATACTTATTTTCACGAATTAAAATAATAGCATTATTATCATACTCCTTAGTTTTTGACCATCCACTTGCTAATGTAGGGATTCCAAAATTGAGCTTTATTTTTTCTTTGCTATAAGGCTTTTGAGTTATATAATTTCGTACTTTGTCATATATAGATTTAAGCGGTTCTAACTCATAATATATATCTTCTATTTCAGTATAAAACGCCATATCTTTATCTACTTCTTCATCAATAATAAACATTTTTATCCAATGATTTATACTCATTATTAAATCTAAAACACGCTTTAATTCTTCTCCGCTTTCTTCATCTTCTATTAAACTTATATCTTCGTTATTTGTTAATTGAACAAGTTCTTTATTTTCTAATTTTTCATTTATATTAACAATATATTCTTCTGCCTTTCTTTCTATAGAATTACTGTTATATTTATTAATTAATTCATTTATATTCTGTAAACTTCTATATTTATCTTCTTTCATTAATTTCTCTATCTTTTTTTCTTTTCCTGCGCTACTTCCTGTTGTATTTTCCTGATAAAATGCTTTTATAGAATCTCTAAGTATGCTCCAATTTCGACACATAAACAAAGATAAATTTTCATAATTTTTTTCACATACATATATTTTATTTAAATCATAGCTTGTTACATCTTCACTGATTTTCCTTATTCTATCTAAAACCTTTTTTTCATTTAACTTGTATAAAAAACCATTGACTAAGTCATAAACTTCTTTATCACTTTCTAACATTTTAGGTACTTCGAATGTTGACTCATCAATACTCAATATCTGTTTATGCATTCTTTTGAGTCTATATTTTGCAGCCTTTTTTTTATATTTTTGGCAATATAAATTCATATGTGCATTCACAATTCCACATATATCATTGTAGAATCTTATTCCTTTTTGATTTATTAACATACCATAGAAATCAAAATTAAAAATACTATTTAATGTAAATCCATCTAAGCCATCTACATTATTATTTTCTATTGTTATAATTTCTTTTTCCGCATCTTCCTTTATCTTGTTATAAATTAGATAATTTTGATAAAAAATCCATGCATTTTCATTTACAATTCTGTAGCAAATTGAAGTAGACTTATCATCTGCAAAAATGTTCTCTCGATTTGTGAAAAAATCTGTAAAGGATGAAGTAAATTTATTAAATAAGTTTACTGTGTTTAATCTTTCTTCTTTTTCGGTATTACTTATTTTTTGTTTATTTATAAATTCAGGTAAAATATCAGATAATAATTTTGCATTAAACATCTTTTTATAATCATCATTAGATTTAAAGAGTTTATTTAATTCCGTTCTTTTTTTCATTTGAATGTTTTCTAATTCATTTTTCGTTTTATCTGAATTATTAATATAGTTATTATCTATTGCGTCAAATAATTCCCCCCATTCTATAGTTTTGGCTAAATTTCCTGACAACATATTACTAATAAAGTATCTATAATAATCATCCATTATTTCCTTCAACTCTTGTCGCTTTTCACTTCTTATCTTATCTTCTGTAATTAATCCATTCTTTTCGATATTTAATTGTGTTGCTCCAATTGGAATCATTGTATTTTTTAATGTTTTTGATACATACGTTTGTCCTATAGTTTCACTAAATATTGTTTCATTTTTGTTCATTTTTGCTCCTCCTCTTTTATAAGATAATGTCAAAATTTTTAAATTAATTTATAAAAATATAACGCTTTTTGTAGCGTTATATACGATACATCAGACCAAATTATCTTAATCTACTGAAGTAGAAATTGTTAACTCAATCTTATTATATATATAACGTTATGTCAATTTATTTTTATAATTGCTTCTACCACTCATCACTTTCATCGTAATCTGAATCCCAATCTTCTTCCATCAGTTCTTCACTTTCTTCATCGTCGTCAAACTCGTCATCATCAAAGTCACTATCCATATCCTCATCAAATTCATCATCATCCTGGTAGTCATCTTCATCATCCATTAATAATCCTAGTTCCATTGCTCTTTCCCAAGCATTTAATTTTCCGTCTCTGTTAAAATCAAACATCTTATCTAAAGGTCCATCTACTTTTCCGTTCCAAAATCCCATAATTTGCCTCCTTATTTATACATTATTTCATTATTTGTACTATCATTTTCCATTTCAGCTACACCATAATTCTAATTCCAATAACTTCTTTAAAATTTAATTTCATCTACTGGTTTTACTAATTCACACAAAATTCCTCTTGGCATTTTGTAAAGCACTTTTCCAACTGCTGTGTCGCCAATTTTGTCATAAATACGTCCGGCGCTATATGACTCGCCAATGACTGTACTACAACTATTTGCCACATGCCCAACTTTTCCAATTCCCGGCATTTTTACAAGAATTGCTTCGTGGTCATATTTGTTGTCCGGTTCTTTCTCAAGAAGCACTTCCATATCCTTTTCAAAAAATTCGTCACCTTCAAAAAATCCTGTTCCTGTAATTGTAAAATAAATCTTATCTGCCATCATTTTTTCCTCCTTTATAGCTGCTATTTTTCTTTTTCCTTTTATGACTCCATTTTCTCATATTCACTGTCCCTTTTTCAGGACTCGATTTTGCTATTTTTTCGAAACTCTGTTCTGTTTTCACTTATTTTAAAGCATAAAAACAGCCCACAAGAGAATTTCATAATTTTAATTCGCCTGTGGACTTCTTTTGTTTGTTTTTATTTGTCGACATATATTTATTTTTAAATTTATTTTTTTGATTAATTTGCCTTTAGTTCTATATTTACCTCTCCGCTACTTTCATCAACATTTACCTCAGCATTTATGCCCTCTTTTTCCATTTCGTCTTCATTCATTTCGAGCTCATACTTCTTGTCTTCGCCCTCGTAAATGTATTTTCCTTTGCCATTTTCTTTAAGTTCTTTTTTATCGCTATTGTTTTCCAAAAATACATGGACATGCTTTGTTATTCCATTTCCGGTTGCCGCATAAGACACAACATCTGTCATTGCGAATATAGCAAACATAACTGCTGCAACCGCCACATAACGTATTCTGAATTTCTTTATTTTGTGATTATTCTTTTCCATATGTTCCACCTTTCTTAAACACTCGTCTGAAATATTTATTTTGTCAAACATTCCTTTATATTTATTCATCTAACCAATCTCCTTTGACCATACTTTTAATTTTTGCTCTAGCTCTCATAAGTCTTGTTTGAATTGTAGTCTCTTTTATATTTAATATTTCTGCGATTTCTTTTACTGAATATTCTTCGTAATAATACAAATGAACTACTATTCTGTATTTTTCGCCAAGCTTCATTACTGCATCATATAGTTCTGATTCTTCATCATTTTCAAAAGAAAATTCGGCATCTGATTTGGATTCTTCCAGCGAAACTATTCTTTTGTGCCAAAATGATGTACACATGTTTTTCGATTCATTTACAGTCACTCTTATAAGCCATCTTTTTGCATGTTCACCATCAGCAAATTCGCCTTTATATTGTAAAAGTTTTAAAAATGTATTCTGGACTATGTCTTCGGCATCATATTTGTTTCGGCAATAATTATAAGCAATTTTAAATACCATATTTGCATATTCCGATACAAATTCTTTGTACTTTTGCGTTTCCACTGCTTTCCTCCTTGTTGCTTTGAAAGATCTTTCTAATAATATAACAATTCAGGAAAGAATAATATCACATTTTTTTTGCCGGGTTGTGGCCTGCCTGTTTATCATGTTTCCCGGGCTTGTTTTATTCTCTAACTTGTATTATGTCATTTTTTTATTACTCATTTGGGAATTTTCAAAAGAGAAATTTCAAGCCTGCTTTTATTTTACATACCGTTAAAGCAACAAATTCCCCCTTTATTTCTAATCTACATAATCCGCGACCAGACTTTAACATATAAAAAGGATGAAATCCCATAACAAAGATTCCATCCTTTTTATATTTTCTTTAATTCGGTTTTATTAAATTACAAGTTTTCCAAAACCAGTTTCCTTAACTCATTTATAAATTAAATTACAAGTTTTCAGAACCGGTTTCCTTAACTCATTTATAAATTAAATTACAAGTTTCCAAAACCGGTTTTCCAATCAATCTAATTCTTCTTAAATTCTGTAAGCTCGATTCCTTCGTTTCTTTCTAATAAAAGTCTTATTGACCATTCATTTGTAAATAAAATCAAAGGATTTCCTTTCATGTCCTTAACTTTCTTAGTATCACTTGGGCATTTTATGCTGTTTAAATCTGTAGCCGGGTCTTTTACCCATCTTATATGACCATATGGCAATGGTTCAAGTCTTACATCACAGCTATATTCATTTTCCATTCTGTATTTTAACACATCAAACTGAAGTGTTCCTACAACACCCACGATAATTTCAGACATTTCAAGATTATAATCCTGGAAAATCTGTATAGCACCTTCCTGAGCAATCTGTGTTACACCTTTCATAAATTGCTTACGCTTCATAGAATCAAGTGCTACAAGTCGGCAGAAATGTTCTGGTGCAAATGTAGGTATTCCTTCGTAAGTGAATTTTTTGCCCGGAGTGCAAATTGTATCGCCAATAGAGAAAATTCCGGGATCAAATACACCAATTACATCTCCTGCATAAGCCTCATCAATTACTTTTCTATCCTGTGCCATAATCTGCTGCGGTCTTGATAATTTCATTTTCTTTCCACTTTGTACATGGAACACATCTTTTGTGGCATCAAATTTGCCCGAACATACTCTCATAAATGCAATTCTATCATGATGTGCCTTATTCATATTTGCCTGAATTTTAAATACAAATCCCGAAAATGGTTCTGTTATAGGATCTATTAGTCCTATATCTGACATTCTTGGAAGTGGTGATTCTGTCATTTTTAAGAAATGTTCCAAAAATGTTTCTATACCAAATGTAGTTAAAGCTGAACCGAAGAATACCGGAGATAATTCACCTTTATCAACTAAATCCTGATCAAATGGTTCACTTGCTCCGTCTAACAATTCTACATCATCCATAAGCTGGTCATATAATTCATCTCCAACCTCGCTCTTAAAGGCTTCATCTTCTAAATCATAAGTTGTCTCCGCTGCGCTTTTTGCGCCACCAACAGATACTGCCTGAAACATTGATATTTTCTTTGTATCTCTGTCATAAACGCCTTTAAATCTCTTACCTGAACCGATTGGCCAGTTTATAGGACAAGTCTTTATTCCTAAGACATTTTCAATTTCTTCTAAAAGTTCATATGGATCCCTTGCTTCCAAATCCATCTTATTGATAAACGTGAAAATTGGAATATGTCTCATTACACAAACTTTGAAAAGTTTGATTGTCTGTGCTTCAACACCCTTTGATGCATCAATTACCATTACTGCGGAATCTGCTGCCATCAATGTTCTGTATGTGTCTTCCGAGAAATCCTGATGTCCCGGAGTATCCAAAATATTGATACAATATCCTTCATAATTAAACTGCAATGCTGATGAAGTAACTGAAATTCCTCTTTCCTTTTCAATTCCCATCCAGTCAGAAACCGCATATTTTGAATTTGCCTTTCCCTTTACTGAACCAGCTGTATTTATTGCTCCTCCGTATAACAGGAATTTTTCTGTTAATGTAGTCTTACCTGCATCAGGATGAGAAATAATTGCAAATGTTCTTCGATTTTCTATTTCTTTTTTCAAATTTTCGTCCATTTTATTCTCCAAATGTTTATTTTAACTAAATTGTGCCGACATCATTATATGTTGTCGTGGCAAACTTCCCCGACTTTGATGCCTACGGATGGTTCCGTGCCAAGCACTCTCACAATTATATACAATTATTTTCTTTTCCACAAGACAACCTGCGTAATTTACTCAATCAGCGAATGTTCCATCATAAACTTTAATTTGCATTTTGTTACTCTTCCATCGAACTCGATTTCAAGCAAATCACCGGATATTTTAAGTACTTTACCTAAACCATACTTCTTATGCATAACTGTTCCTGTCAAATAAATTTCTTCTATTTTATCGGCATATTCAGACTCCGTAATTTTTTTGCGTTTCGTTTCCGTTTTCTGATAAGAAGTTGGTTTAGTTAAATCTATGCTATTTTTATAAGACGATGATTTTGACATACTTCGGGTTGACAATCTACCTGGTATTCCATATATATCACTAGAATTTGCACTATTTTTATTTTCGATTCCAAGCAACTCATTTGTAAATGTAGAACCGTCGTCAAATTCAAATATGCAAAGTTCATTTTTTGCCCTGGTTACACCTACGTAATAAAGTCTTCTTTCTTCTTCATACTCTTTTGCCTCTTCGCCTTTTGCTTTGCATGTTTCATAATTTGCTATAACATTTTCAGGAAAAATTCCATCAACTGCATCCATTATGTATACTTTGTCATACTCTAAACCTTTGCTTGAATGAATTGTTGATAAAATAAATTTGCATCCATTATCGTAAGGCTTTTCTTTTATAAGCATCGCAAGTTCATCTAATCTGTTTATTAAAGCTAATGCAGACGGCTCATTATATGCGATTGCCTGAATTATACTTAATTTGCTATCCTTTATATTTGACCTGTCTAAATATTCCTTATATCCCATAGAATGTATAATTCTATAAATTGCCTTGCCACCACTTTCTTCAAGCATTCTTTTCAAATGTGTCTGCATCGATTTTACACTTTTACGTGTACCCGCGGGAACATCTCCATAATCAATGGCTGCATCCAAAATTGTAATTCCTCTTTCCTGACTTATTTTACATACTTGTGTTGCCACGGCTTTACTCATATAAGTATTTATCTTGTAAAACATTTGCATAAAAATTTCTGTATTCGTTGGCTCCATTGCAAATCTGATAATATTTTTTATGTCCATCACAACCCTATGCGAGAAAAAAGTCAGGTCAGCATTTTTAATTCTATATGCAATTCCTTTTCTTTCTAACAAATCAACCACCGGAATAATGCTCTCATTATCCCTGTAAAGCACCGCTGTCTCTACATCTGTATTTTCAGCTACTTTTGCCAGATAACTATATTGTGCACGTCGGTTTTTCAAATGAATTTTCTGTATTTCAGTCCCTGATTCTCTAAATGCTTTCATATGTTTTTCATGTCTGAATTTATTTTTCTGTATAAATTTATCCGCAGCATAAACTATTTTTGCATTTGACCTGAAATTTTCTTCCATTAACAATACATTTGCGTCCTTATAATTTTTTTCAAATGAAAGAAGTGCCTCAGGGTAGGCTGCCCTAAACCCATAAATACTTTGGTCTTCGTCTCCTACCATAAATACTTTTTTATATTTACTTGCAAGTAAGGCGATAATCTGATGCTGAATTTTAGAGGTATCCTGTGCCTCATCCACACAAATATATTTATACATTTCCTGAAAATATTCTAAAATCTGTGGCGATACTTTTAGCATAGTCAGGGCATACACCATTTGGTCATCATAATCCATAAGTGATTGCTTTTTCATTTCATCACAATATGCGCTATAAATTTTTAAAAGTGGTATGTCCTGTTCGTTACCAGCTTTATCTATCTCTTCTTTTGAAAGTTGCATATTTTTTATATACGTAATTAATGTGCTTATGTTTTTCAAATCGCTTTCTGTCGGATATTGATGAACCAGTTCTGTGTAAATTGCAGACAAAAGCTTTGTTTTATATCCCTCATCAGTCAACAAATCAAATGCTTTTTTCCCAACACATATTTCACAATATCCTATTATTTTTGCACATATTCCGTTTATGGTTCTAAACTCAAGTCTTGCAGCAAGTTCGTCTCCAAATATAGATGCAAATCTTTTTCGCATATCATTTGTTGCAGCCACAGTATATGTAACTGTTAGGATTTCTTCCGGACGAATTCCTAAGCAGTAAATCATATATCCTAATCTGGTAACCAAAGCCGTGGTTTTTCCGCTTCCCGGCACAGCTAAAAGCAGTGTAGGTTTTTCAACGCTCTGCACTGCTTCTAACTGTTGTTTATTTAATTTTACATTGAATTTGGTAATAAATTCCTGTAATGTCATAATTTTTTTCCTCTCCCCATTTTCATCATTAGTTCCTCTACAATCTCACTATTCACTATATCAAAAATAAAGATAAAATTGTATACTTGTAAAAATAAAAATAACAAAATATTTTTTAATAAGTTATAATTATTCTATTATCAATCAATTTTTTTCTTAGAAGTGGGGTGAATTAAAATGGAATCAAAATTTCAAAAAAATATCAACAAATTATCCGATTCTTCTGACAATACCGCTAATAATGGAGACTTTATCAAGCGTGATTACGACCGTTCAATAAACATGTGGAATGATGTTTATTCTAATTGTAAAATTGTAGATTTAAAGGGAAAATCATTATCTGTTGAGCCTATGTTTGATATTTGCCTTGATATATTTGCAAGCAAATGCAAAAACATATTAGATTTTGGTTGTGGAACAGGAGATATTCTTTTTCAGTGCTATGAATTTGGAAATACAGATTCAGGACTAGGAGTGGATTTATCTGAAACAGGAATTGAATTTGCTAAAAAATTTGCTTCCGTAAACAATTATCACAATCTTGATTTCCAAATTGGCGATATTTCTTTTTTTGATAATTATAATAGTAATAGTTTTGATGGTATTATTTTATCTAACGTTTTAGATGTTATGCCTAAGGATGTTGCTTTAAAGACTTTTAGACGGCTTACGGATTTGCTTGTTCCTTCAGGACTTATGTTCGTTAAACTCAATCCATATTATGAGAAATCTGATATGAAGGCATGGGGATTCACTCAGATAAAGGATAATCTTTTCGAGGAGAATGGCGTTCTTAGATATCGTGAATTAGATACCGCTTCCTGGAAACAAAGTTTTGAAAAACATTATGAAATTATTCGTTATCTTGAATTTCCTTATCCGTGGCAGGATGGTATGAACCGCTTGTTTTTACTTCAGAAAAAATTGTAAATATTGTAATAATTATTTTAAATAACGGAGTAGTTTGCCCATCTACATTGGGCAACTTCTTCCATTATCTTTTTCCATATCGCCTTTAACATATCTTGCATTAAATTCCATATTGATATCTCTTATTTCTCTCTTTCCATCAATGTAATCATTATACATTTCAGCAAGTCCGGCCATACATCCGTCACAGTTAGCCTCTATGTTTCCAAGCGACTCCTCAACTATCTTTTTTCTTTCTTCTCTTGTTGTATCTTTTATTAAATATCCTGACATGATTTCTCTCCTAATATTATGTTATTTACGCTGTTCTATTTTTTATGTAATTATAATCTAATTTGCTTTTTCCCTTAATAATATGATATTTGCCCTCTCTTTAATCGACGGCTATTCGTTGCAAATTTCACTTTAAAAGAGAGCCAGATAAATCTGACCCTCTTTCTAGATTATACATTATTTACTTACTTTTACAACCTTTTTGCTGCTCCATTTTCCTGCTACTTTCTTTCCGTTCACCACTTTGTATGCACGAATCTGAACAAAGTATTTTCCAGGTTTCAATTTTTTAAGAACAGTTTTTGCATTATTCTTTGTAATAGTTTTAATTTTTGCTTTTTTCATCTTTTTGTTAACTGAATATCTAATCTGATATCCTGTAACAGCTTTCTGTTTTCTCCATTTAATGATAACACTCTTTTTCTTATTAACCTTTGTTGTCACCTTCTTAACTTTGCCCGGTTTTGTAACAGAGTTATCATTGTCTGTTTTGTTTGTTGTATCAGAATTGCTTACATTTGTTGTTCCGGAATTATTTGTACCTCCCGGTGTTGTATCTGCCGGAGTTGTTCCGGAATTATTTACAACTGTAATTTCTTTTGCAACTTCACCTTCATATAATGTATTAAATGTTACTATAACCTCATATGTTCCTGCGTCCTTAATTTCAGTAACCGCAGCACCTGTAGTTTTATTTTTAAATGTAACTGTATAATACTGGTCTGATACAATTTCACCGGCTGCATCAGTAACTGTTACTGTTGGTAATGCAATTGAATTTCCAGTGTATTCATATTTTTCATTTGAAATATTAACACTATCAATTCTGCTTATTGCAATTTTTTTACTGTCACCACAATAACACTTAAATTCCCTGTAACCGTCAGCTTCTAATGTTGCTTTAATAATATTTGCTTCGCTATCATAGTTATGTACATGTTTTTCTTCTGAGTTAGTTACGTTTATTTCTTCATCAGAATTTACAAGACTATTCTTATCTGCTGCAATATTTCTAGTATCAATTTTTCCTGAATTGTATAATTTATCATACGTTGATTTTCCTTCATCATATGCACAAATTCCTCCGGCATATTCGTATGCATTTATATCGCCATTATTAATTAATTCAGAACCATTTACACCATATACATATGCTAATATTCCTCCGCCATATCTGTCAGATAAAATATTTCCATTATTTATACAATTGTTAATATCAAAGTAATATCCATAATCAACTATTCCGGCTGCACTTTCTGCTGATATATCTCCGTTATTTTTACAATTACTAATTTTTATTTTGTTGTGATTCTGTGCATTATTTATATATTCACAGATTCCTGCTGCGCTATCATCTCCATCAATATTTCCATTGTTTTCACAACTTGTTATTTCTAACTTTCCATTGGCTTCACAAATAATTCCGGCTACTGTACCACCTTTGACATATCCTTCATTTACACAATTACTTATTATTAGTTTCCCCGGTGAATCAAAATTACCTTTATATTTAGAACAGATTCCGGATGCATAATGATCATAGTAACTATTTGCTTCTATTCTTCCCTTATTTATGCAACCTGATATCTCAGTTGTCCCCGGAATAAGTTCTCCCTGAACATCAATTACTATTCCGCTTGCTATATTATAGCCATTAATACTACCATTATTTATACAGTTCTTAATTGTGCTTGAATATACATTGACTGCAATTCCTGCTGCCATGCCATTTTGCATAGATAATTTTCCATTGTTCACACAATCTTCTACAATAGTATTTTCAGTTATTATATATGCAATTCCTGCTGCTGTTCCACCTGATCCCGTACCTGTAACATTAGCATTATTTGTGCAACCGATAAATTTACAATTATCCGCAAAACAAACCATTGCTGATAAACAGTCATTAAGGTTATTAAGATTTTTGTTACCACTAACACTACAGTTTCTAAAAACTGAATTTTTTGCTCCAATTGCTATGTCTGCAGCCATTCCACTTGTAAAGTTTTCATTTACATATTTAATATTAATGTTCTTTATTTCACTAGAATAAACAAAATTAAATAATGGTCTGTTTTCTCCTCTTTGGTTGATTCCTGATATCGAATGGCCATTACCATCAAAAATAATATTTACTGCATTCACATTTCCTATAAGATCATCTTCATCCTCATAGTTTTCAGGGAATGTAATGTCACTCATAAGTTTTCCATTAATACCACTGTAAATATTTTTCAAATATAATATCAGGTCTTCAAATGTAGTAATTTCAAAATATCCGTCTTTTTGTTGTTTTACGAATTCTTCTTCTGCACCACATTCCTCGCAAACACCATCTTTAAATGAATGACCTAATTTGTTTATTACTTTGCCTTTTTCTATTGTTTCTTTACAAATTGGGCAGTATACATCGCCGGTATAACCATCCTTTTCACATGTTGCCTTGACCATATTATAATCATATATAAAATATTGATTTCTGCTTCCTTCCGGATAATCATGATATGCTTTTATAATTTTATTTGTAGGCTGATTTTCACTTTCTTCTCCACAATATATACACTTGTAATCTCCAAGATATCCGTCTGTTGTACATGTTGCTTCTATGCTACCTACAAATTCATATTTATGTGAACCATATCCTGCATTAGTATCTATTTCAGTTTTCTTAGCATTGCAATACCTACATCTGTAATAAGTCTTTGCATATTCATTACACGTTGCATCTTTTCTGTTATATTCATAATAAGAATGTTCACTGTGAGGTTCTATGGTTACTCCTTCTTCTACTGTTTCTCCACAATCATCACAGATAATATCTCCGGTATAACCTCCTTCTTCACAACTATTAATTGTTTTATTTTCTACATGAATATTATAATGTGCACAACCAACAGTTATGGTAAATTCGCCATATTCATACTCATCATTATAGCCATAAGGTACAACTACAAAATAATATTTTTCACCCTTAGTAAGCTCGTATTCAACCTGTGGAGCTCCATTGTTTCCACCATCATCATCAGAGTCAAGAGCATTATTAAATCGTATTTTGTATTCGTCTTCATCAAAGAATTTATCAAGCTCATTTCTTATCATTTCATCACTATAATTCTCTGAATCAAATAAGAATCCATAACTGTCCCAACCGGTTTTATTACTACAATAAAAACTAACATATTCATCCTTATCTGCAGTATATTCTATTACCTGAATTGGTAAGTCTTTAGTTATTTGAGTATCATATACTTTATTCTTCTGTACATTTCTTATTCTTCCACAGTTTTTACATACATCATTTTCATATTCGTGTTCGAATTTAGGAATTACTTCTCCTTGCTGAAGTTGCATATTACATACCGTACAGTGTTTATCTCCTGTATAGCCATCTAAATAACAACTGTTCACTCTGGCATTCTCTAAATCACCCGGCGTATGCTCTGAAGGTTCAACTGTAGTGCCATTTTCTATTACTTTTCCACATGTATCGCATACAACATCTCCGGTATAGCCTCCCTGCTCACAGTTTTCAAGCGTTCTTCCTTCAACATGCGTTTTTGTATGCACACACGTTATTGTCAGCTTAAAATCTCCATATTCTGTTGAATAAGGTCCAAAAACAAAGTAATATGTCTCTCCCTTTGTTAGTTCTACATTTATCTTCGGTGCCAGGTTATTACCACCATCATTACCTATCCAATAGTTTTTTAATTGTGGTCTTGATGCATTATTATCCTTTAATCTGGCATAATACATTTCCATTCCTGCACTTATTACGGAATCATTAAATTTATCTGCCCTGTAAAGATATCCATAGCTGTCCCAGTCTGAATCTCCTGTAAATGTGTATCTTCCACTTTCCGGTGCCGTGAATTGAAATACTGTATACGGATAATCTTTTGTTGTCTTTGAAGTGTATGTTATATCTAACTGAGCATTATTTACTCTTCCACAATTTTTACATACATCATCTTCGTATTCATGTTCAAGTTTAGGAATTACTTCTCCTTGCTGAAGTTGCGTATTACATACCGTACAGTATTTATCTCCTGTATAGCCGTCTAAATAACAACTGTTCTCTCTGGCATTCTCTAAATCACCCGGCGTATGCTCTGAAGGTTCAACTGTAGTGCCATTTTCTATTACTTTTCCACATATATCGCACACAACATCTCCGGTATAGCCTCCCTGCTCACAGCTTTCAAGTGTTCTTCCTTCAACATGCGTTTTTGTATGCGCACACGTTATTGTCAGCTTAAAATCTCCATATTCTGTTATATAAGGTCCAAAAACAAAGTAATATGTCTCTCCCTTTGTTAGTTCTGCAGTTATCTTAGGCGCTGGACCAATTCCGCTATCATCATCACTTATCCAATAATCTTTTAATCGTGGTGTTGATGCATTATTGTCCTTTAATCTGGCATAATACATTTCCATTCCTGCACTTATTACGGAATCATTAAATTTATCTGCCTTGTAAAGATATCCATAGCTATCCCATTCTGAATCTCCTGTAAATGTGTATCCCCCACTTTCAGGTGCCGTAAATTGAAATACTGTATACGGACAATCTATTGTTTTCGTTAAGCTATATGTTACGTCTACCTGAGCGTTATTTACTCTTCCGCAGTTTTTACATACATCATTTTCGTATTCATGCTCAAGCTTAGGAATTGCCTTTCCTTCCTGCAAAGTTTCATCACATACTTCACAGTATTTATCTCCTGTATAGCCTTTCTGATAGCAACTGCTTTTTTTGGCATTTCTAACCTGTTCAGCCTCTTTGTGTCCATTTGCCTTAAGCACTTTGCCCTGCTCTAATACCTTGTCGCAAACAGGACAAATCTTATCACCCGAATAACCGGTTTCAGTACATGTAGCTTCTTTAACTGTGCTTTCATCTAATACTGCATCAGAATGTCCTCTAGCTTCAATCTCTTCGCCGTCACTTATTTTTTCATTACAAAATCCACAGTAAACATCTCCGGTATACCCTCCCTGTTCACAGTCAGCTAAAGTTCTATCCTTTATAACGTTCTGTGATTTAGGATGAATACATGAATCATATTCTATAACACCTGTGCGAAGTGAAGTCGTATTGCAGTCATTCCACTTTCCTGCACCATTTGATCTTTTATTATCGTAAACCTCTCCTGCTTTTTCATTCTTGTTGTTTGGTTCGCCATCATTCCAATTAGTATAACTTACTTCACTTCCATCTGCCCACAGCCATTCATCAAGATTTTCTTCATTTCTTATAAGTCCAATATAAGATGATGTATTAGCACCTTGCTCTGAAATAACATTCGCAACGATGTCATTTTCCCTTGCATTGGAAATACATGCAAGATAGCCTCCGCTTTCTTTTGCCAAAGCCAAAACCCGCTCATAATTTCCTTCCTCACTTGTCAATTTATACAAGTGTCCTGTAGTCTTGTCATATGCTATATTGTCTGCATACATTACGTTTTCTTCACTATTATCAGTAGCTGCATATGTACTGACAGGCATGAAATTATTAGTAAAAATCATTGCCAACGGTAGTGTCATACTTAAAAATCGTGTCACTTTTTTTCTCATATTTGCCCTCCCATTTAGATATGTATATTTTTCCAATTTACTTCATGTTTTATTATAGAATAAGACTATATTTCAATTCTATGTTCTGGCGTCAAACGGTTAATTTTAGGCATCAAGTGGTTGTAATAAAAAAGATACCTGACTCATATAAAGCCGGTATCCTTTTTATTTCTATATTTTCTTTATATTTCAGGTGGTTGCAATAATACTCCACTAACACAGAATTTCTTTTCGTTAATTTCTATTTTAATGTCTCCTTCATATTTATTTACAACATATTTTACGGATTCAATTCCTATTCCACTACCATTTTCTTTTGTTGACAAAAATCTGTTTCCTTTCATTTTTATATTTCCGTCAAATGTATTATCTATTGAAAATACTATTGCTTCTGCATTTGGTTTATGTATTTTTAAATCAATTTTTCTTTTTTCTATTTCTATATTTTTGCATGCATCAATAGCATTTTCGAGCAAATTTCCAAATAACACTGTCAAATCTGAATCGCTGATATTTACTTCATTTGGAATAGAAACATCTACATTTATACTTATATCTGATTTTTCAGCCTCCTGCACATAATATACAAGCACCGTATTTAATGCAAAATTTCCACAATATACAATTGGATTTTTCAAATATGAATGCTTAAGATATTTTCCCAGATACTCTTCTATTTTTTTGCATTCATTATTCTGTGCCATTGCATGTACAACACTTATGTGATGTCTCAAGTCATGTCTTGCCCTTCTTGTTGCATCCATCTGTTTTTTCATTTCGTCATAACGAAGATTCTGAAGTGCAAGCTGCTTATTTTCATCACGCAGTTTTAAATTGTGTTCAAATTCAAACATTGCACTGATTAATACTCCATATACCAAAAGCGCACCTACATTTACTAAAAATGTAAATATTAGACTGACATAATTTAAAGCAAGTTCCAATGAAGATTTAGAGTTAAAATACAGACCGTGATACCAGAATAAATAAAATGTGGCAGGTATCATCCATAGGTATCTCCACATTTTTCCATTAATTTTAATGTCTGCAAGACCTTTTATATATTTTTTAAAGTATATAAATATAATTGGTACAAATATTATCTGCACAATTATTGTGCATAATGAAAATGTCCAACGGTTATTCTGTATGGCCATTTGTGGGAATATGTGACCTTCCATGCATTTTCCTGCCATTACAATAAAATTAGCAAAATTTGATACTATAAGAAGCACAAATACAAGTTTTCCAAAATAATCTTTTATGGCAATAAAATAGAACGCTGCATAACTTACCGTACTTATTAGGGAAATAAGTCCTTTCTGACTTTGCGAACAGGTTGTTGCATATATCCCCATCGCATTTTGAAATATCGTAAGAATAATTGCAAAAAACATTGTTGTTTTCTTTGAAAAACGTAGTTTATCAATAAAGGGATAAATTGCAAGTCCTAAGTATGGAATTAAATTAAGACACGAATATAATATTATCTCAAATATTCTTAAATTAGACATTTATATATCCTCCCCTTGTCTTAATCTCTCTATCAGATAATCTGTGTAAGATTTCTTTACTTCTGCATATTTTCTCCTGCTAATTGGAACATATTCTTTATTTATCAGTTTAAATCTGTCTTCCTCAAGCCCATCTACTTTTGTAATATTAACTACTATTCCTTTAAAGCATTGAATAAGTTCCTTATGTTCTTGTATACATGCTTCAAAATTTTTCTGTGTGCATCTTAATTGGATTTTGTTTCCATCAATCAGATAAATTGTTACATAATGCCCTGAAAAAGTTGTATATAATAAAGAATCAATTGGTATAATCTGTCCATCCGGTAAATCTAATATTTTTTTATTATTCTTTTCATCCTCAGATATTCTTTCCATAGTTTTAAGTATACGTTCTTTACTAAATGGTTTTATCAGATAGTCATATGCTTTAACTTCATAGCTTTCACTGGCAAATTCATTACTTGTTGTGATAAATATTATCTTTGACTGATTGTCTGTTTCTCTTAGTTTCTTTGCCGTTTCAATTCCTGTAATTCCATTCATATAAATGTCTAAGAATACAATGTCAAAATATTTTTTGTTTTCATTTTTCTCTATTAAATTTATAAAATCTTCTCCACTAAAAAATTCTGTGATTTCAAAATCTTTTCTTGATTTGTTATCGCAAATTTTTGTAATTTCCTCTTGCAGTCTCTTTCTGTCATCCTCATTATCATCAACGATAGCTATTTTCATGTCCTTCTCCTTATTCCTAATAACATATAGTTATTAACTATGCCATTTAATTTAAGTTCCTTTGCATTTTTAATGACAAATTCCAACATTTAACGTGCATATCCATTTCCTCGCTCAGATTTATATAAATAAAATTTGCTTAAATACATAACATCTTTTTGGGATAAAATCCAAGTCACAAACCAAATACCAGGCTACTATGCTACTTTTAAAATAAATCCAACATGTTGTCCAAGTAAATTCTTTCTCTGACATGAATCTGATACTCAGGCTTAGTCATATAATAAAGTAAAAATTCCAGAATCAAAGCACTTCCTAAGCTTCGTCCTTCAATTTTAAAATTTGAAAAGCCCATAGGCATATAAATATTTTTTATATCATCTATACCAATGAAACCGGGATTTGTCATTGCTTTAGAAAATTTATAGCCACTCTCTGCATCAGGAGCCACGCAACGATACTCTTTGAATTTTTCTCCTAAATTTTTGCGACTTACAGTTTCATAACATTTTTTTCTGTCAGTGCAACCAAACCAACAGCATTCATTGCATAAAAATTCGACTTTATCCTTCTGCTTTTCTGATAACCTATTCAATTTATCTAATTCTTTATTTAACCGAAAATCCGGAACAACATAAAGAAAATCATCTCTATTTATCTCATTTTTTAATTGTTCAAAATCAGTTAACACCTTAGTTGTTGATGAGACAAAATAAAATTCAGGATATTTATTTTTTAAATAATCTAATAGCAAATCTGAGTGAATTATCACACCATTTTGTATTCCATTCTTTTCTCCAAACATAGCACATAGGTCGTTACATTTTTTATCTGAAAGATGTTCAGTTCTTAACAATGAATTACTAAATGTCAGTCTTGCTGAAATGCCATATTCCTTCATTAATGCTAAAACTTCTTTTGGATTATTTTCTCTAAAGCCAACACGGCCTCCGCCCCAAACACAATCAGCCGGAGCTCCATATATAGAACCAATATCGCACCAGTCATAAAAATATTCTCTATGTTCACGAAATAATGGTAAAAACTCACTATACAGCCCGTAAAATTCAAATAATCCGGGAAGATGATAATATGCTGTTTCTTTTTTTAACATTATCAGCCTATTCCTCCAAGCATTGCTCCGGCCACAAGTGCTATAAACGCTAATGGTACAAGCACATATTTTCCAAGTGGCATAAACCATTTGCCAATCGGCTTATTATTGCCTTTATTTACTGCACTAATTGCAAAATCCTTCCCTGCAACCCAGAAGAACATAATTGCTGCAAGCATTGCACCTAATGGACAAATATAAATTGATACTGCATCCATCCATCCTGAAACAATCCCCTGAATAACAAGCGCAACTGCGCAGCCAACTACCGCTATACTCAAAACAGCTACCGGTCTTTTAAATTTTAATCTTTCTTCCAATGTTGCTATCGGTGCCTCATATAAATTTACAAGAGAACTCATTCCCGCAAATAAAACGCAAATATAGAAAATTATTCCTACAATCTTTCCACCCTGCATTCCATTAAATACATTTACAAGATAGATAAACATAAGTCCCGGTCCGCCTGAAGACAATTCTGCTCCACCAACAGCCATTCCCGGAATTATTACAAATGCTGCAAGTAATGCTGCTACTGTATCAAATACTGCTACGTTTCTTGCAGAACTTACTACATTTTCTGATTCACTTAAATATGAACCATAAATTACTGTTCCATTTCCTGCTATTGATAATGAGAAAAATGCCTGTCCAAATGCATAAATCCACAATCTCGGGTCAAGCAATCCTTTAGGATTTATTGTAAATATGTATTTATATCCATCACTTGCACCCGGAAGCGTAAATACATAAATTCCTAATCCCAAAAACAATACAAAAAGAAGTGGCATCATAAATTTGTTTGCCCTTTCGATACCACCGGCAATTCCAAATGCCATTATTACGGCTGTAACAATTACTGCGATTACAAGCCATAAGTTATTTCCATAGCTTGTAGCTGTACTTCCAAACATTCCGCCAATAGCATCCATATCATGTCCCATATCTGAAAGCTGACCTGTAATTGCTAAATATGTATATTTAAATATCCATCCTACAACTACCGTATATCCTATTGCTAATGCTAATGAACCGATAACCGGAAGTGCACCAATCACTTCTCCGATTCTTTTATTACCTGTCCTAACTTCAGTACATTTGCCAAATGCTTTAATAGGTCCACCTTTAGCAGCTCTTCCAAGCGCCATTTCTTCGATAAGCCCTGTTGCCCCAATTAAAATAACAAATAAAACGTATGGGATTAAAAATGTCATACCTCCCCAGTCTGACACCATATAAGGAAATCTCCAAATATTTCCCATTCCTACTGCTGACCCTATGCATGCAATTACAAAGCCTGTTCTACTCTTAAACCCGTCCCTCTTTTTTTCCATTAATTTTTATCCTTTCCTTTTTCAGTCATACCTTAAATATTGTATCACATTATAGGGATTATTATAGTTAAATTTTACTAAATATGTTATAATTAGATAATATAATTTGGTTCGGAAAATTAATACTTTTATTGCTTCTTTGCAAGCAAATTATTACTAAATTTTGCGAAAGGAGAGATTATTGTGACACAAGATAATTCAAAAGATAACTCAGCTAATAAATATACAAATAAGTATACTAAAAAAACTAGTATCAAAAAATTTCTTTTACTCTTATACAATATTATTATAATTGTAGTGGCAATTTTATCTTCCTACTCCTATTCTATTACTACGGAAAACAAAAGCATCGCCTTACGTTTAGATAATTTCTGCAACTCTACTGACTCTATGAAACAGCTTACTGAAAGCTATTTATATGCAGAAAAAGGATATGTCGATAACTGGGCTCACTACATTTCCAGCAATAATATGACTATAGATGAAGCAATAAAATTTGTACAGAATATTAACACACAGGGCAACCGCTATGCACACTTCGTTGATATGGATGACTTCTCAGCTATTTCTACTATTGCAGATAAAAATGGAAATTACTCTGTTAACTGTTACAAAACATTTTATGATACAGATACCAATGCATGTCATGCAATGATTAAAAAAATGCAGAATATATTTAAATCACAATCCGGTCAGGTTTATGTTCTTGGTAAATATCGCGTTGACGGACTACAACAGACTGTCATCAGTGTTGGTACTAGAGTTTATTTAAATATTGGTAACAATAAGACAAAGCCTTACCTGCTTTTAAGATTGCTCCCTGTTGATTACCTAAAAAATGCATGGGCATTTCCAACTGAATATAAATCAGCAGAAATCAGTCTTATTAACTCTAACGGTGAATATGTTATTCAGTCTCCTTCGATGAAATCAAGAACTTTTTATGACTATATTCGCGGATACAATTTTCAAAATGATTACAATAAAGTCGACGAGCTTGCTAACAAAATTAAATCGTCCGATAGTGGCTTGCTTCAATACAAAGACTATCGTAACGAAAATTGCTATTGGTACTATTCAAGTTTTGGAAAAAATTTAGATTTATACATCATAGGATATATTCCTGTAAAGGATATTGATTCAGTTAATATGAACTGGAGTATTGTTGCAATTATATGTGGAACAGTATTGTTTTTAACAATTCTTGATACATTTTACATATTATCAATTAATCATCGTTTAAGAAAAGCTGCAAGTGAAGCTGAACATGCAAGTCAGGCAAAAACACAATTTTTGTCCACTATATCCCACGATATCCGTACTCCAATGAATGGCGTTTTGGGGATGACTCAAATTGCGAAAAAACATTTAAATGATCCTGAATATATGGGCGAATGTCTGGATAAAGTTTTTCTTGCCGGAAATCATCTTTTAACATTAATAAATGATATTTTAGATATTTCAAAAATTGAGAGTGGGAAAATGGCTATTTCTATAGAACCTTTTTCACTTAAGGACTGTGTAAATGAAGTTGTTAGTATTATTCGCCCTCAGGCTGAATATAAAGGCATTTCGCTTGAGGTTAATATGCATGACATTATTTACGAAACTTTGTCAGCTGATCCTTTACGACTTAATCAGATAATAACTAATCTTTTAACTAATGCCGTAAAATATACTGACAATGGTGGAAAAGTTTTATTTGATATAAGTCAGTCACGATTACCGGATGATGACGAAAAAATACGACTAAAAATTGTTGTCTCTGATAACGGAATCGGTATGACTAAAGAATTTCAGGAAACAATGTATAATTCATTTACCAGAGCTCTTGACAGTCGAACTAATAAAATTCAGGGAACCGGTTTAGGCCTTGCCATTATTAAACAGCTTGTAGATTTAATGAACGGCTCAATTGATTGTAAAAGCGAATTAAGGAAAGGAACTACATTTACTGTTTACCTTGATTTAGCAGTACTTAACGAACACAAGCATTTAGATACCGTAAATCCGGATTCATTATATGAAAAAAATTATGATTTTTCTTCATTACATGTACTTGTTGCAGAAGACAATGATTTAAATTGGGAAATTATTAAAACAATGCTTTCCGAATATAAAGTTTCATGTGACCGTGCCGTAAATGGTCTTGAATGCATAAACACTTTGACTTCCTCTTCCAAAGGCTTTTATGACTTAATTTTAATGGATATCCAAATGCCTGTACTGAACGGAAAAGAAGCTACACGTAAAATCAGGAAAAACGAAGATGCGTATATACGAAATATTCCTATTGTAGCAATGACTGCTGATGCATTTGCTGAAGACATAAAGGCATGTAAAGAAGCCGGAATGAATGCTCATATACCAAAGCCTATTAATATGAAACAGATATTATCAGTTTTAATAACTGTATTAAAGAAGGACTATAAATTTTAAAAAACTTTAATAATGGAGGCTAATTATTTAGGAGCAGGTGTCTATGAAAATTCCGAAGTTGCTGCTAAAGCCTTTGTTTTAGAATGTAGCAAATAATAAAAACAAATACCCGGTTGTGAACCATTTTCACAACCGGGTATTTTTGATAAAAAACTATAAAATAGCATTTTTAAAATTCTTAATTTATTATCTGTTTTCTTTTACTTACATAATTTGTTACTGCGACAAATATAAAACTGGAAATTACTATAACTGCCCCATTTATTAACAATGGTTTAATGCTTTCAAAATTAAAAACTTCCATAGTTTTTATCAGTTGGTTATTTGCTACATAATAATATGTTGGCAATATATGTGCTATTTTCAATACATAATCAGGCATGTATTCAAATGGCACAAAGCATCCACAAAGAAATGATGTGCCGAGTGCTATTACATTTACTATTCCACCAATAGCATTCTTATTCTGCGTAATATTTCCAATTAAAAATCCTATGGTCAGACTGCATATCGTAAATACAAATGAATTTATAACATAGCCTAAACCATTTGAACTAAACATTAAGTCTTTAAACAAAATCAATGCCAAAATCATATATAAAATCCACATTGCAAATATTACTATGGAATTTGATAATAATACGATTCTATTATATTTTTTGTAATTGAAACTGCTTATAATTGTTCTCTTCCTTACAGTCTCATCATTTAAACTTGCTAAAATCATGCTGATGCAATACACACATCCTGCAAGCAAGGCGTAATTTAGGATATTAAAATACTGTGTCATGCTGCTTAACTTTGATGTATCTAAAGTCGTTTTCATATAAACCTTTGTATCTTTGTCCACAACTTTATTTACTTTTGAAATTAACTCAGCTCCACTATAATAATCCTTGTAAATAAGCACGGTTTTTATGTATTTTTCCACCATCATTTGGGCATATGAAGAATATTCATCACCACATGATTTATATTCCAACGAAGGATTCTTTCCATCTAATAAATTTTTTCCAAAATCTTTTGGTATATAAATTACATAATTTACGTCTCTGTAAAAAATTGCATCATTTATTTTGTCTTCGTCTTTTGTATCTATATCTTTTATTTCTGAATGTTTACTTATATAATCCTCAAAGCCTTTAGTAATATTATCTTCACTGTCTTTATTTACAATTAACACACTTGGTTTTGAATCTTCAAAATTTGTCATATTATTACCTGATGTCTGATTAAGCGCTGTTATTGCAACAAGTATGGCAGTATATAAAATAATCATTCCCTTTAATTTATTTAATATCTTTAAAATAGTCTTAAATACTGTCATACTTTTCCCTCCTTAAGCTAACAAACGAAATTAATAGACAAATTATGATAAATATAATCAAATAAATGATATCTCTAAAATATCTGTCTAAAGTATCGTAATAGTATAATGAATAAAAGCCATCAGTTATTAAGTTATTTGGATTTATCAGATTAATTATAGGCACATTTTTATCAATTACATATTTTAATGTAACTCCCATCATTCCTGAAAAAACAGAAAAGAACATTGTAACAGCAATAGTTATTCCTGTCTTAGCACCTTCTGACACTCTGAATATTGAAGCAATTACTACCCCTAGTGCAATTCCTGCCAGATTTCCTACCATGGAAAGTAAAATAATTAACAAAAGATTTTCTCCAAAATCAACTTTTATTACAAATGTCAAAAATGCCATAAGTACCGCAAGTCCTACCAGACTTACCGCATAACTTCCTATAGTCGAACTCAAAATAATTGTGCTTTTTTTATTTGGTGACACGGAAATTCTTTTTCCCTTGCTACTCATATTCGCCAGACAGTTATTTATTGCAGTCAACCCGAATATTCCACCATACATACACATCATCGCAATTAAAGTATAATATTCTATTTGCATATAACTTAAATTTGAATTAGAAATATTTTCAAATTAACTTGTTCATTATTAATTTTGTCTAATATTTGATTTACTATTTTGTCTGTATCAAATGTAAAATTCCCGTTTGCTATTTCGTTTTCTATATTTTTTTCGGTCAATTCTTCTACTATTGTTTCATTCTGTCTGATTTCATTTATGACAAACTTAAGTAATGTTTGATATGTACCATTTGCCTTTACTACAACCTGTGGTTCGTCGTTCTTAAATACAACATATCCTTCAATTTTAGAATCATCTAATAGCGAATCTGCTTTTTTATTACTTACATATTTGATATTAAATAATTTGTCTTTATTATCATTATCCGATAATTCTTTTAATGCGTTTTTGTATATTTCCTGCGTTTCAAATTCGTCATTATCTACGACTGCAATATCAAACACTTTTAATACTTCATCTTTTTCTATGTTGGAAAATGCCATATTGAAAAATATTCCAAGAATAATCGGAAAGGCAAATGTCCAAAAGACTAATATTTTATTTTTAAACAATGTTTTTATCGTATATTTCAAATTATGAATAAACATTAATCTCTTAATTCCTTTCCTGTTAATTTCAAAAATACATCATTTAATGTAGGTCCTACACGTTCTATTTTTTCTTCAATATTTGCCTGTTGTTTCAGTTCTTCGCTTGTTCCCTGAGCTATTATTTTTCCTTTATCAAGAATTATAATTCTATCGCAAAGTATCTCTACCTCTTCCATATAATGTGTTGTGTAAACTATTGTGGCACCATCGTCTCTTAATTTCTTAATTCCATCTAAAATATTGTTTCTACTCTGTGGGTCGACTGCTACTGTTGGTTCATCAAGAAAAATAAGTTTTGGTTTATGTGCTATTCCACAGGCAATATTTAATCTTCTTAAAAGTCCCCCTGAAAGTTGTTTTGGCAAATATTTTTTAAATTCACCAAGTCCTACTAATTCAATGGCATCTTCTACATATTGCTTTCTGATATTTTTATCTTCTATGTATAATCCACAAAAATAGTTTATATTGTCATATACATTTAATTCATTAAATACTGCAACCTCCTGAAAAATGACTCCAATTTTCGATTTTATATCGTACGAATCGGGTTTCATATCCTTACCAAATATTTTTATGCTTCCGTTCTGATATTTAAGCAATGCTAAAATTGAATTTATAGTTGTACTTTTACCACTTCCGTTAGGTCCAAGTAATCCTAATATTTCTCCTTCATATACATCAAATGATAAATTATCAACTGCCTTTTTTTCTTTATATTCTTTAGTTAGATTTTTTACCTCTATTACTTTTTCCATGTTGCCTCCATGATTTTTGTTAATTTGCTCTGGTTATGTTAGATTTGATTATATCATATATTAATTTTATTATCTTTTACATTTTTAATCCTCTTCCCCAGCCGGCAGATTTTTTCATAGCAAACACGTTGATTTTCCTTCCCCCCAGCCGGCAGATTTTTTCATAGCAAACACGTTGATTTTTTTATTTTGCTGCGCCGCTTATTGTAAGTTCAAAAGATAAACTCGCCTATCGGCTCAGACATATCTTTTGAACTTACGCTATGCTCGCAAAATTGCAAAAATCTGCCTATCGTTTGCTTATGAAAATTTCTGCCGACTGGGTTGTGGAAATTCTGTTGCTCTGGATATTTCTGCCGACTGGGTTGTGGAAATTTTGTTGCTCTGGATATTTCTACCGGCTGGATTGTGGAAATTTTGTTGCTCTGGATATTTCTGCCGGCTGGATTGTGGAAATTCTGTTGCTCTGGATATTTCTGCCGGCTGGGGTTGTGGAAATTTTGTTGCTTATAAAAAGTTTTGACAGATTGGGTGATTTAATTTATATGGTTCTTTAAAATCGGATATAGTTGATTAAATTTTCTATTTTTCATACTTTAATTTAAAAAAATACCGAAAATCTATTAACAATAGACCTTCGGTATTTCACCTTAGTAATTTTTAATTATTTTTTACTATTTTGTCTTAACTCTTTTTGTCTTTGACCATGCTGAATATACTTTGTTTCCATCTACGATTTTGTATGTACGGATTCGAACATTGTATGTTTTCTTTGCTTTTAATTTCTTTACAATATATATAGTTGCCTTTTGTTTGTTTACTGATATTGTCTTTTTGTTTTTCTTAAACTTCTTATCAGTTGCTACCTGAATTTCATATCCTTTTACGTTTTTAACTGCTTTCCATTTTAAAGTAATTGATTTCTTTTTGGCAATTGTCTTGCTAATCTTTGTAGCCTTTGGTGTTGAAACTACAGCAGTTGTATTCTGCGGATTTGTTGTTGTTTCAGTTTTGCTTTCCGGCTGCTTTTGTGTTGTCGTATTAGTTACATCTGCTTTTTTTGTTGTTTGTGTATAATCTGCTTCTTTTGTTGTCTCAGAAGTTGATGCTATAATTCTTGGTAATGTTTTTCCTATTGCAATTATTTTATCACAATCGTTACAATAAGTATCTCCTGTGTATCCTTCCTCTTGTTCTGTTGCATCTTTTTTATTTATAATTGTCGTATTTTTGTGCTCACATTCAGTTGGAATAAAAGTCCCATCATCTGTTTTTGAAGCTTCTGCCGTATTTCCATAAGCACCCATATTAACTCTGCTTCCATTAGGAGCCGGTTCATTTGAATAATCACTTAACGGGTCACCTGCATTTATGCAAGGGCTTGTAACATCATCCGCAATCCACATCGTTCCATTCCATCTTCCGCCTTTAGATTTCAAATGATAATTTCCTTTTTCTATATTTGCAAATAATGGTTCTTCAAATATACATCCTATTCCATAATTATAAGTGTTACCATTCCAGCTATCATTATATATGCATGTATATGTTATATTTGATGTGTCTGTATCGTCATTTAGATTCTTAAATCCTCTCTTGTTTCCGGCTATTATACAATTTTTTATTATCGGAAGTTTTGTCATATATCTGCCTATGCTTACTCCATAATAGCAGTTTGCAATTGTAACATTTTCCAAAACTATTTTTTCAATTAAATCTTCTTCTACACTTAATGATAGACCAATTCCATCATTTTGCTTATTAAAATTATGTATAATACAATTTGAAATTTTGAAAATATTATCTTTTGGTACTTTTGTTCCATAAGCTGATATGCTTAATCCCGTGAAAGAATCATTGTTTTTTCCTTCAAAAATTGTATTTTCTACAGAAATTTTTCCATAAATGTAATCATTATAGCTGTTAAGTGTAACATACATTCCACTTGATTCATTGGTAAATTTACAATCTTTTACTGTAAGTGTTTGCGGAATTTCTCCCTCATATCCGGTATTTTTGCTTATTATGTTTGCCTGCATTTTAACATTATCAAATTCACAATTTTCAAATACGGCTTTTCCATTTAAATAATCCGAAGACGAATTCTGCGTTATGGAAATTTGATTGCTTGCATTTGTTAATCCTCTGTCAGAAGCCCCTACAAATTTAATAGGATTTTCCTTTGTTCCTTTTGCAATCAGCTCTCCATTATACATAATATCTAACGATGCAATTACATAAGGATGTTCTGAAGTCAATATTACTTTTGCATCATTTCCATTGTTATATCCTATAGTACAATTTTTAAAGTAATATTCCAGACCGTCTATTTCTCCTAATGTACATTCCGGAGTTATCATTGAGCCACTAAGTTCAACGTACTTTCCAAATACAGCTGAGTAATCGCATGTATTGTTCGCATAAGTTCTTGTTTTATCAGCATTGACATTTGCTCCAAATTGAACTCGTATAGGTGCACACTTATTCATTTCTGATGATTCATTAGATTGACTTCCGTGGAATACATTTCCCTCTATTACAAAATCACATTGTCCATCAAGATTCAACGCATTTTTTGTTAATGCTCCACCTTCTGTTGTATAAAATTCATTATTTATTATTTCCGCATTTCCTCCCCAGTTAACAGACGGATTGTAAGAACCGGGAATATTGTTTTTAAATGTATTATTTTCTATTTTACATTTTGATTTATCATTATAAAAATACTCATATGCTAAATCCTTTGTATAACCTTCAATTCCCATTGAAAGTGATTTGAACATTGAATTTGATATTTTAATATTTGATTCAACAGTATTTGCATCATAATCTCCATAAAAAAATCCTGCACCTATTTCACTCGGTTGCAAAATATTTTTGCTTACTAACTCTGTACTATCAAATATACAATGGTCTACTGTAAGATTAAATTTGGTATCCTTTGTTCCATGAGATACATCAATTAATCCCTCTGTGAAATCTCTAAACTGTGCTCCACCGTTTATAAAATAACAATATTCAAATGTGTCTGTCACTTCTCCATTATCAGGAAGTGTTATCTCTATTCCATTCCACCCTGCGTGAGTATCAATATTTTTAAAAACAATAGGCTCATCCTGTGTACCTTTTGCTTCTATGCTTCCGCCTTCTTCTACTCTAAAAATAGAATATGGTCTATAAACTACATCTGAATTTTCTACTCCGTTAACATTTCCCGTTCCTGTTCCAAATAAAACTGTTGTTCCCGGTTCGATTACAAGTTTACATTTAACATATGGTAATTCAACTATATTTTTTGAACATACAACATATGTTTTATCTTTTGTCCATGTTACAACATTACTTCCATCATCTGAAACTATGTCTCCTGTTACGTATACTAAATTTTCATTAGTTTCAGAATTATCGCTTTGGGCAATTGAAGCGTCACTGTTATTTTCGTATACGGAAATTTTCGTATTTTCTTTAGTTATAACATTATTTGTTTGTTGTGCCATAGTATTTTGTGGTACTAATGATATTACCAACATTATACTTAGAATAAGGCTAAAATACTTTCTCATAGGCAGCTCCTTTCTACTACATTTTTTATATTATAATTTTAACATAATATAATCTTGAAGTCTTTATTTAAATTATTATTCAGCAGAAGTTTCCATAGCAAACACGTTGATTTTCCTTTCCCCAGCCGGCAGATATTTTCACAGCAAACACGTTGATTTTCCTTTCCCAGCCGGCAGATATTTTCATAAGCAAACGATAGGCAGATTTTCGAAATTTTGCGAGCATAGCGTAAGTTCAAAAGATATGTCTGAGCCGATAGGCGAGTTTATCTTTTGAACTTACAATAAGTGGCGCAGCAAAATTTCAAAAATCAACGTGTTTGCTATGAAAATATCTGCCGGCTGGGGCGAGGAAAGTGTGTTGCTTATGAAAGTTTCTGTCGACTAGGGGTGGGAATTGTGTTGTCTATGGATTTTCTGTTAGCTGAAACAATGTTAAATATATTATTTTCCTTGAAAAATATTTGCTAAATATGTCATATATTAATTGACAAAAATCCTGTTTAAGCAATATGCTATAATCATGTTAAAAAAGGATATATTTAATGATGAAAAAATTTATAGAATTAGTACGTAAAGAAACAGTATTAGTAATTGCATGGGTCTTGGCAATTATATCCGCATTTTTTGTAAAACCAAATATTAAATACATAGATTACATAGATTTTAGAACGCTTGGAATATTATGGAGCCTTATGGTTATCATGGAAGGGTTAAGTTGTAATGGATTATTTGAAAAGATAGGTTATAAATTATTAAAAAAGACGAAAAATGTATGGCAGCTAAGTATAACATTGGTATTCATTTGTTTTTTCTCAAGTATGTTAATTACAAATGACGTTGCACTTATTACATTTGTTCCTTTTACAATGATGATTTTAGGAAAATGTGAAAAACAAAATTTATTGATTCCAATAATTGTTTTGCAAACCATTGCAGCTAATCTTGGAAGTATGCTTACTCCAATTGGCAACCCTCAAAATTTATATTTATATGGTTTATGGGGAGTTAACATATTTACATTCATAAAAACTATTTTACCTTATTCAATTGTTTCATTTTTTCTTCTTTTACTATTTTTGTTTTTTATTAAGGATAAGAAAAGTAAAATTGTTGTTGATGGTAAAGAAAATGATATTATTCAATATAAGGGGAACTTATTTTTCTATGTAATTTTATTTGTAATCGCATTAGGAACTGTATTTAAATTAATTCCTTATTATATTCTTATATTTCTTGTGTTTATTGTTGTGTTTTTTATACAGCGAAATGTGCTATATAAAATAGATTACGCATTACTTTTTACATTTATTGGATTTTTTATTTTTACGGGAAATATTGGTTCACTTCCAATTGCAAATAAGTATTTGGCTTCAATTGTTATAGGAAATGAAATTGGAATTGGGGTACTTGCGAGTCAGGTGATAAGCAATGTTCCTTCTGCCTTGCTTTTATCTGGTTTTACAACAAACTATAAAGGATTACTTATAGGTGTAAATGTTGGTGGTCTTGGAACACTCATTGCTTCAATGGCTAGTTTAATTTCTTACAAATTATATGCACATAATAACAACAGCACAAAAGGAAAATATTTGCTTTATTTTACAGTTGTAAATATTGTATTTCTTGTAGTTTTACTGATTTTAAACACTATAATTAACTGATATTCCAGTCGACTGAAACTTTCATAAACAAACACGTTGTTTCACCTTCCCACAACCAGCAGAAGTATCCATAAGCAACACAACTTTCACAACCCCAGCCGGCAGATATTTTCATAGCAAACACGTTGATTTTTTTATTTTGCTGCGCCGCTTATTGTAAGTTCAAAAGATAAACTCGCCTACCGGCTCAGACATATCTTTTGAACTTACGCTATGCTCGCAAAATTGTAAAAATCTGCCTATCGTTTGCTTATGAAAATTTCTGCCGGCTGTAGTTAGAAAATTCTATTTCTTTTGTAATTTATGCTTTAAGGTAGATAAAATAAAAATTACGTATTGTTTAGATTTAACAAGTTGTAATTTTTACTTTAATTTTCATTTCGGATTCTTTTGAATATTTCGTACTGTCTCTCTAATTCTTTTTTTCATCTAATAATAGATTCTTTGATCCTAATATTCTTTCTATTGCCTGACTTGGATCTAATGTGTGATATGGTAAATACAATCCTCGTAACTCTTTTGGCTTTACAATCTTGTACACTTGTATTGATGACATATTATAAGTGTATGAAAAGTACCGATACAGATATCCTATCCAATATAGTTCATTCAAATTGTATTTTACTGAACCATATTTTGATGCTCCATACTCTTCTTCTATCATATTTAATATATCTTTCGCCTGAATATTTGTCTGCAAAAAAATACCGCAAAACTCTTAATTCCATTGATTTATCACTTTCTAAATCACAATTTAGTATCTGTTGTCATAAATTCTTGTTGATTTTTTCTCACTTCTTGGAAGATCGCCAATTGCAACAGGCTTAATTATTGCTGCGATACCTATTTTAGCCTTGAATGCTGCTCCAATTTCATGTTCCATTTCATAAGCATTTGCATCGTCCTTTATTTCAACAAATAATGTAAGAATATCTTTTCCATTCAAATGATCTATCATAACCTGATATTCACTTGACGCCCCATTAATGCCTTTTAACATTTCTTCTATCTGTGATGGGAAGATATTTACACCTTTTACTTTAACCATATCATCTGTTCTTCCTAAAATAACATCGATTCTTGGATATTTAGAACCACATGGGCATTCTCCCGGAATAATTCTTGAAAGATCATGTGTACGATATCTGATAAGTGGCGCCCCTTCTTTATGTAATGTTGTAATAACTATTTCTCCAATTTCTCCATCAGGAAGATTTTTTCCTGTCTTAGGGTCAACAATTTCTATATAGACATAATCATCCCAATAATGCATTCCACATTCATGTTCACAACTGATTGCAATTCCAGGACCATAGACTTCTGTAAGTCCATAAATATCATAAAGCTTAACGCCAAGTTCATTTGCAATTCTTTTTCTCATCTTGTCTCCCCAGCGTTCAGAACCAATTATTCCTTTTTTAAGTTTAATCTTATCTCCAATACCTCTCTTGGCAATTTCTTCCGCAAGTAACAACGCATATGATGATGTTGCGCATAGAACTGTAGATTCCAAGTCAACCATCATTCTAAGCTGTTTATCTGTATTTCCCGGACCCATAGGAATAGTCATTGCTCCAAGCTTTTCAGCACCATTTTGAAATCCTATTCCGGCGGTCCATAATCCGTAACCTGGTGTAATATGAATTCTATCTTTATTAGTTACTCCTGCCATTTTATAGCAACGTGAAAACATTGTTGCCCAATCATCAATATCTTTTTTTGTATATGGAATAATAACAGGTATACCTGTTGTACCTGAAGATGAATGTATTCTTACAATTTCTTCTTCAGGCACTGCACGAAGTCCCAACGGATAAGCTTCTCTTAAATCTCCCTTCCATGTAAATGGGAGTTTCTCAAAATCCTCCTGAGACTTAATATCATCTACATTAATACCCTCCAATTTTTTCTGGTAAAAGCAATACTGACTTGTAAGTTTTTTCAACTGTGCTTTAATTAGTTCAAACTGCTCTTCTTTCATTTTCATAATTTATACCTAGCCTTTCAACTATGCATTTTCATGTCTTTGAAAGGCGCAAATCCAAGATTAAAAGAATGATTTGCATTGTTTTTCCTTTCTTTTTTATTTCTTCTAACCTTTTCTTCTCCTCTATGTATTTATGACAAATGCCTCTTCATTTGTCCATAATTTATAAAAAGTCTTTTAGACTTATATACTAGTTTGTTGCCATAAGTGCTTTAATGTTCATTTCAAGGAATTTCGGATTAAGTTTTGTTTCTATAGCTTTTTTAATTTCCTCTTTTGTTATTCCTAATTCATTACTATTGGCTGCTGCTCCAAGTAGTACAACATTTAAAGCCTTCGAGCTTCCTAACTCTTTACAAATCTTTTCTCCGTCCACAGCAATAAGATTAATATTTTGCTTTTGTAAATATTCTATCATCTCTTTACCATCATAGTGAAGTCCAAGACTTGCAGTTGTTGGCATTACCGGCTTTGTATTTACAACAACTGTACCTCCCTCTTTTAAATAATTTAAATTTCTTACAACTTCACCCGGTTCAAATCCGATAATTATATCCGCTTCTCCCTCAGGAATCATTGGAGCTTTTATTTCATTTCCTATTCTTACATGGCTTACAACGCTACCTCCACGCTGGGCCATTCCAATTGTTTCTGCTGTTTTTACACTTATCCCTTTATCAATTGCAGCCTGTGCAAGTAATTTTGACGCTAAAACTGTGCCCTGTCCACCAACTCCGCAAAGTAAACAATTCATATTTATACCAAACCTTTCATGCATATTATTTGTAATCTTCGATTTCCGGCAATTATTTTGTCAACAGTTCTACTGCTCAATAGCATGAACCGGACAAATATGACTGCATAATCCGCAACCAAAGCATAATGATGAATCTATTTCTATTTTTCCATCTATATTTGTCACTGCAGGACAACCTATTTCATTAATGCATTTCTTACATTTAATACATTTTTCGCTTACGGTATAAGCCTTTTTAGGCTTATTCACAGCAATACATGGACTCTTAAATATAATTGCCTTAACGCCTTTCATCTGTGCCGCTCTCTTAACCGCGTCTATTGCTTTATCAAGTTCAAATGGATTTACTTTTTCAACACTTACAACTCCTACTGCTTTTAAAACAGCTTCAATAGAAATCTTATGAGTTATTTCATCCTTTGGATTAGTATCTTTTTTCTTAACCATGTCCATCATTGTAACACCGGTTCCCGGATGTGGCTGGTGTCCTGTCATTGCTGTAGTAGAATTATCTAACACAATAAGGACTATGTCTGTCTCATTATATACAGCATTTACCACTCCTGTAATTCCTGATGCGAAAAATGTTGAATCGCCAATAAATGAAAAATGCACTTTCTCAGGTTCAATCCTATGAAGCCCCTGCGCTATTGTTACATCCGCTCCCATGCAAAGACATGTATCAGTCATATCCAATGGCTTTGCATTTCCAAGTGTGTAGCAACCTATGTCACCACAAAATACTGCTTCTTTTTCTTTCATTGCCTGTTTTACGGCATAAAATGAAGCTCTATGTGGGCATCCTGCACAGAGTACCGGTGGTCTTACAGGTAATTCTGGTTTTTCGCCTACTTCCTTAAGTGTTTCGTCATCTATATCTTTTGCAACTCCAAATTTAGTAAGCTGTTCTCTTACTGATTTTGCAGTATTTTCTCCTGCGCACTGTACATCTTTTGTAAGTTTTCCTAACACCTTACATTTAATATTATATTTTCCACATACGTATGTGATTTCTCTTTCTATAAACGGACTTAATTCTTCTATTACAAGAACTTCATCCACTCCCTCTAAAAATCTTGCAACAAGTTGTTCCGGAAAAGGATATGAAATTCCTATTTCCAAAAATCCTGCCTTGTCATAATCTAAGTATTCCTGAACGTATTTTCTTGAAACTCCGCCTGATACAACTGCCTTCCTACTATCTTCACAAAGATGAATTTTGTTCCATTTTGATAAATCCAATTCATCTGTACTATCTGCAGAAAGTACATGTGTAAGTTTTGCATTTCTTTCCTCTATCCTAATATGGTTGAGGTAAGATGTTCTTGGGAAAATAACCCATTTCTGAGTATCTTTTATAAATCCCTCCGGTGGCTCTCTTTTTATATTTTCTAAAATTTCAATATCCGCACATCCATGGCATACTCTTGTTGTAGGTCTGAAAATTACAGGTGTGTTATATTTTTCTGACATTTCAAAAGCATCTGCCATCATCAAATAAGCTTCCTGCGGTGTTGATGGATCGAATACCGGTATTTTTGAAAAAATGCCAAATTCTCTTGTATCCTGTTCTGTCTGAGAGGATATCGGTCCCGGATCATCTGCTACTAAAACTACCATTCCACCTTTAATTCCTACATAAGATAAACTCATGATAGGATCAGATGCAACATTTAGTCCTACCTGCTTCATTGTAACCAGTGTTCTTGCACCTGCATACGATGCGCCTGCTGCAACCTCAAGAGCTGCCTTTTCATTTACTGACCATTCAATATAATATGAACCGTCATTTTTCTTTGCTGCTGTTTCTAAAACCTCTGTAGAGGGTGTTCCCGGATATCCACAAACTAAATTAACTCCGGCTCTTATCGCACCCATAGCTATTGCTTCATTCCCCATTAATAATTGCTTCATTTATGTAACCTCTTAAACATATCTCTGTAACGTTTTTATCTATTTATTATAATATTAATTATGATATATAGCAACGTTTCATTTTAAATCAAAATATCATTTTGAAACATTTTTTACGCTTCTATATCTCAAATGTTTTTCTTTATTTTATCTATCAACGTTACATCTGCCGGTAGCCAATCTACATCATATAATTGTCCTTTTGTAAGCCATTTTGCAGCTTCATGTTCTTTGAGAATTGGCTTTCCTTGTTTAATATTACACCAAAAGCAATCCATTGAAAGGTGAAATGTTTCATAATCATATTCTACAGTATCAATCAATTCACCTACTTCAATTTCTGTTTCGATTTCCTCCATTATTTCTCTTTTCAAAGCTTCCTGCGGGGTTTCCCTCGGTTCTATTTTTCCGCCGGGGAATTCCCAACCATCTTTCATATCTCCATATCCACGCTGTGTTGCAAATATAATTGTTTGTCCTTTTTCATTTATAGATTTTATAACTGCTGCAACTACTCGTACTATTTTCATTTATAGCTTTCTCCTATTTCGTAAACAAATTTATTTTCTTATTACTTATAATGAGACGATTTTACTGCCCCCAATAAAATCGTCCCTCTTATTTTTATATTTTTCTTCAAAATGTTTTATCATAAATTTTCTTAGTTAGTCAGATACTCATAAATATCTTCTCTTACACTATGTTCTAACTCGAAAATAAAATTCATGATTGGAAGTTCTTTTCCTTTATTATTCTTTATAGTTTTCTGCATCCAGCTCTTAGGCACAACTTCACCCATATAATAAAAATCTGTACCCTCGCCATCACTCTTCTTTATAAAAAGAACTATTTTTAATCCACTATTTTTATAATTTATTATTTCCTGACTCTCTCTATTATCAATTGCCACATTACTTCTAGTCAGCCAGCTAAATGTCTTCTGATTAATAAACTGATCTTCATATTTTGTGCTTTCAGAAATATCATCCTTCTTTTCGTATGTAACAAATATTGGACACGTTCCGTGTTTGATACGATATCCATACATTGTTGAGCTTTCATCTTTATCCCAGTTCATAAGTCGACAAACATCTTTTCTTGAATATTTTCCATATAACACTAAATTATTTTCATCATGATTTGCGTACATATCCTTATATCGCATCATCCCATAATCTAAAAGATTTGATATCTCTTCCCTAAATTTCGTATTATTAAGTTTATCTAAAAACGCTAGTGAACGTTTTAATAGACCTGACTTTAAATCTAATTTAGATAGCAATTCTATCTGTGCGAATTTATTTGCATCTGCTCCGGCTACAAATTCTAAACTCATCATTCGAACCGCAGAATTATAATCAGCCTCTTTGAACTTTTCGCCTATGCTTACAAGTTCCTTAGCAAATGAATCTATCGCAACTGATTTTCCATCTAACATCATCTTTAACATCAAGAGTTCATGCGGTCTCTTACCATCAATTATCAATGATGAAATAAATGCAAGTATCTGCTCTTCTTTTTCTGTAAACACAACTGTATAATCTTTATCTACAGCCCGCTGGAAATTATCATACGTTTTTGCATAGTTAATAAATAGCATAGGATCAATTTCGCCAAGTTTGTAGAAATCTATAATAGTAGGTATTCTACCAATTTTAAATTTTACCTGCATATATTTTTCTGTAAGCATTTTCTTCGTCGTAGTCATTCTATCAATTGATGCAAAAATTTTCTTTTTCGTAATCTCATCAAAATGAATTGTTGAACACCCCGGAAGCAATCGTGATCCTTCACGCACGTATTTACGCACATTGTCCTTGTTGTATGTTCTATCTCCTGACAACGCAATTGGAATTAAAAAATTGTTGCTGTAATTACCAATAAAATCAAGAATAACTACATACTCTTTATTATCCGCTTTTCTAAGTCCTCTACCTAACTGCTGTACAAATATAATTGCTGACTGCGTAGGTCTTAGCATAATGACCTGATTTACCTGTGGTATATCTACACCTTCATTAAAAATATCTACAGTAAAAATGTAATCGAGTGGCTGATTATGTTTTACTACTTCCGATTTTATTATAGGTCTTCCACAATTATCGACCTCACACTCCATCTCTAATCGTTCAATAGCCTCCTCTCTTTTCTCCTGTGAATCATCACCTGAAAGTGCAACTGTATTATAGCCTCTATAATTAAACGCATCTGATAAAGCCTTAGCTTCCTCTTTTCTGCTGCAAAAAATAAGCCCTTTTACTCTATTTCCTGAATACCCAAAATATTCGGTTTGTTCAATTATGTGCTCTACTCTTTGCTCATTTGCCAAATATCTAAATTCTGTCTTTTCATCAATTTCTTTTCCATCTATAACTAAATCTGAAATTCCAAAATAGTGGAATGGGCATAACAAATCATCTTCAAGGGCATCCTGAAGCCTAATCTCACTTGCGATATTGTGTCCAAATAATTTGTAAATATCAAATCCATCTGTACGTTCAGGCGACGCCGTCATCCCTAAAAGCAATTTGGGCTTAAAATGATTAATTATTTTATGATAACTTTCAGCCCCTGCCTTATGAGTTTCATCAATAATAATGCAATCAAACCTATCTTCTTCGAATTCGGTAAGAATATAGTCTCTACTCATTGTTTGAACTGTTGAGAAAAGATAATCAGCATCTTTTTCTTTATGATTTCCGGAAAGAATGCCTGTAGTAATTCTATTGCTAAAAACATTCTCATAAGATCTTTTTGCCTGCTTTAAAATTTGCTCACGATGAACTAAAAATAATACTTTCTTAAAACCAAGTTCTCTCATTGCAAATGCCGACGCATAAGTTTTACCGGTACCTGTAGCTGATATCAATAATGCTCTATCAACATCATTCTTCCTCAACTCCATTAAATTATTTATAAATTTAAGCTGCATTGAATTAGGCTTTAATGTATACGCTTCAAGTGACGGAATTTGTGCCTTTTTGCTTATACGCTTCTGTTCAGCTACCATTTTATTAAATAGCTGTTTTTCCCTATACTTATGTCTATAATTATCTATAAATTCTTTATATTCTTTCGTGCATTCTCTGTCATTCCATAAATTGTCGAATTCATTTATAAGTGTACCAAGCATCTCTCCCTTTTCCGTAGATACTAATCTTGTATTCCACTCAATATTCTTTGTTAGTGCATCCTGAGTTAAATTAGAACTTCCTATTATGAATCTATATTCTTCATTTTTCCGAAAAATATAACCTTTTGTGTGAAATCCATTTCCTGCTTTTCCTGTTTCATACATGCGAAGTTCTATATTTGACAATCCGGCCAATGTATCTAATGCCACAGGATCACTAAATGCCAAATAATCTGTCGTCAGAATTCTTCCAGGCACATTTCTTTTTTCTAATTCCCTAAGTGTCTGTAAAAGTGGTGTAATTCCACCCCTTGTAATAAATGCCACGCTAATTGCAAATTTGTCACATTTTCTAAGTTCATCTTCAACAGCAGAAAAAACTTTTTGCCCATTCTTATAATTGTTGTAAACCAACTGAGGTTTGTACGCCAAATTTGAATTAAATGTACTATCTATAAATGCTGTTGTGAGACCATTTTTTAATTCTGTAATTTTATCTGCTGCCATATAGTCGCTCCTTTATTATTTGCTACTTAATAGGTGTTTGCGAAACGCCACAACCCACATAAATATTGTGCTAATTTTATTTATTATCCTAATCATGCCTCTGCTCTTTATTTTCATATGTTTCGCAAAATCTTGCTGCAAATGAAGGTTCTTCGTTTGCAACATAAAGATGAGATACATCACCAATCTGTGCTGCTCTAAAAAAAGCTTCACCTTTTCTTCTTTCTTCTGAATAAATTGTAGTTATTGAAGATGGTGCTGCACAAAATCCATGCCAAAGATTCATCGGAGATATAAGCATTAAATGAGATAACAATACAGCTTCTAGTCCAAAATGGCAAAAGAATACAAGTGTCTTTTCATTTGCATTATTTACTTTATAATAATTTCCATTTCTCTCGTATCCATGCTCCTTAAGCAATTTGTCAAATTCACCTGTGACCCAATCATATTCTTCCTTAACCTTCCATTTTTTCATAAATGAAGTTTTATACCACTCGTCATAATTAAAATATCTTGAATCTGAAGTCCATGTTTTCGGCAACTGATCCCACACAACAGAATTCCCCTCTTCCTTCATCATCTCATCTTGAAGTGGAGACATAAATTCTCTAAGCCATTCCTTTTCCACTGCTTTCATTCCTATTGCTTTTTCCGTTAGAGAACATGTATCTTTTGCTCTTCCAAGTGGCGATACATAAATATTATCAATATTTAATTTCTGTAATTTTCTAGAAGCTAATTCTGCTTCTTTCCACCCCTTTTCAGTTAAAGAGTCTATTTCATAATTTGGCTCTCCATGCCGTACAATTATAATTCTCATAGTTTGTCACCTCAATTCAAATTATTATATTTCTTATGTCCATTTCTGTTTCAAAATAAATATTATTCTTTTTACTGCTAACAACTATTTGTCCTTATATTTACACAATATCATAGTACTTTACCTGTTACAATTCATTTTGCTGAATAAATTCTTCAATCAAATCTGTTGTTTTTTCCTTCTATTTTTCAATTATAATCTATCCCAACAAAAAAATTCTCTGTCTAAATTTTATCATATTTTCTTGATGAGAACTATTATTATTACATTGATTTACCAACATTGATATATTTTACATTTAAATTAATTAATAAACTTTTCCTATATTTGATTGTGATGTTAGTATTGTTTTTCTACCCAAAATATAAAAAAAGAGCCTATACGAATTATTTTAATTTCTCAAATCCATATAAGCCCTGTTTTTTTATTTTATTGACATCTATTAACTTTTATTTAATATTTATTAATTTCCATCAACACTTATTAACTTCTATTTAACATATTTTGAATACATATATCCTTCAATGGTTTTTTTCTTTTCTTTTATCTGAACTTTGTACCAACCATTTGCAGTTCTTCCAACAACTGATACTTTTGTTGCATTTGGACGGGAAGAAATAATTGGATATTTTAGTCCTGCCCCTGTTCTTATTCTAAGATTTCCTTTTGTTACATTTACCTTTGCATTCCATGTTATTGATGTGGATTTTACATATCCTACTTTACCTTTGTATTTAATTAAATACCATGTTTTGTCCATATCAACTATGGTAACTTTTTCTCCTTTTTTTACATTTTGAACTACCTTTGATGACTGCTTTTTCTTTTTATACATTTTTATTTTGCCATTTGTCTTTGCAGCCTTTTTCATCTTATATGTAATTTTAGGAATTACCTGTTGCACTACCAAAGTTTCTCCACATACAGAACATTTTCTTCCACTTGTTAATCCTTCTCTTTTTGTCGTAGCCTTTACTGCTTTAAGTTTAACCGATGTATGCCCTGTAGCTTTAACTACCTGCTGTTTTTCAATAATATATCCGCATACAGAACATTTCTTTCCGCTTGTTAATCCATCCTCTGTACATGTTGCACTTACTGCCGGTATTACTTCTACTGTGTGTTTTTCTACAGTCTTTAATATCTTTTCTTTACAGTCACTATATTTGCAGTTATGCCAATGAGTATCAGCATCACTCTCCCATTTTGTGTCACTTACATGTACGCATTTAACTACAGAAACAGCACCATTATTTGATTTTAAAGCTATATCGTCACCATTAACATTAATTGCCTGTTCAACATTAATTGCAATAATGTATGGTTTAAACTCTGCTTCATTTTTTGCTGTAAACTCTAAAGTTAAAATAGTTCCGTCTGTAGTGTTATTTTTAAGGCTGTTTAAATATGCAAGATATATAAATTCTTCCTTATCTAAAGCACTTGGTAAAGTTGCATCCTCATTATCAAATACATTTCCATTCTTTGCTGATGTCAATGTTAATGCAGAATGGTCATATCCTACTTTAAACTTAAGCCCCCAGATACCCGGGTTGTTTTTTATATCAACTGTAATAGAAAACTTATCACCTTTTTCAACTGTATCTGAAGATACTGAAATTGCACTTTCTTTAGTTTCTGTCTGTGCAAATGTCGGTACACTTACATAAATACCACTTGCAAATATAAATACTACACATAACATGGCAAGTAACTTGCGAATGCCGGATTTTTTTAATTTATACATATGGAAAACCTCCTTCACGTTCATTTTCTCATAATATTGCTGTTATACCGTACTGTTTCTATTCATCTCCATCAATAGGACTAACTGTAAATCTGCCTACCTGATAGTAGCCGGAACCACCATATTTAGCATATACATTAATAGTATGTTTTTCTTCTGTTAATTTACTTCCATCAATGATAAAGTAATTTCCGTCTACTGTTACACAGGAATCATTATTGTTACCATCCCATGACGTTGAATATGTTAGATTCGATACTGCTCCGTTATTTCCATATGTAGTAAATCTAACCTTTATCTTTCCATCCTTGCTGACCTCATAATTTCCAGCTGAATAGTTAACGCTTGGATAACTTCCAAGTCCCCATGTATAATTAAGTTTGTTTGCCCAATATTCCTTATGTCTGTTCTTTATCGATTTTATGTTATCTGTGATATCATGTACCCTTGTTGTCATCCATACATGCTGACCAACCATTCTTCCACTTGATTCCATATATATCTGTGTCGGATAACAAGCATAATTTGTTGTATATCCATAATTAGTGCTTGTATCCATCTCAATTGAGAATGAAGTTTTTGCTCCATTTGACCAGGATACAGTACTATTAAGTTTCTGCGATCCACCAACTGAATCTCTGCAATCAACATAAACCTTATAATATGAGCAATTTAAGTCATACGGCTTAATTACCAAAACTCCTTCGTATAATGTTTCAAATTTCAGATAATACTGATCTGCCGGACGTGTTATTACAACATCATAAACACCTATATCTGAAGGGAATCCATTTTCGTATTCGTCCTTGCTCTGTGACTTAAATTTAAATGTAAAACTGTCTTCGGTATATGTTTCTTCTTCGCTTAAATTTTCATCTTCCGGTGGATTAAATGTATACTCTGTAGCACGTTCTATAGCTGAATCATAGTAGTATGTCTGTGGATTAAATACAAATGTTTCAGCCGGAATAGGTTTTAATTTTCTCCAATGTGCATACAGTGTTGTATTTGATGTAATCAATACCTGGTCATCAGCTGTAATCTGTTCGCCTCCTTCTACCTTATTGTACCATCCAAGGAATGCGTAACCGTCTCTTACAAGTTGTGGTATTTCACCATATTTTCCATCGTATGTTACTCTCTTTGTATTTTTATCTAATTCATTTCCACCATTAACATTAAATGTAAGTGTATATACAGCCGGTTTCCATTTTGCGTAAAGTGTTATGTCTTCTGTTGGAACAGTCTTTGATGTAAACATATTTTCACATGCGGCATCTGTACACCATCCATCAAATTCGTATCCTCTTTTAACAGGGATTGGAATTGTAGGAAGAATTGTTGTTTCCTTTCTTGTTATCGGATCAACTGTATTTCCTCCATTTGTATCAAATGTCATTGTTACCAGTTTCTTAATTACATTTTTACATTCAACATAATATGTTGTTGGTGTTGATATCTTATCTACTTCAGGACTGATTCCAATAATATCCGTGTTATTTTCCTGAGCTACTTCAAAATAATCATAATTTGGAACTGTACCTCTTTTTAGTTTAACTACAGTATTTTCTACATCAATTCCGTTAAATACAAATGTTGCTGTTACGCTGTCATCCACATAATTTGCTTTTGCTGTAACACCCTGCATTAAGGCTTCTGCAACCTTGCTGTTAATCGGCTGTGTCAAATCAATAGTCTGTGGATAACCATTTACATTTATAGTTGCCGTTGTTGTAATTCCTGCGAATTTATTATATGCACCCTGTCGGTTAGAACCTGTTGATTCTAATTCTGAGAAATCAAATCTTTCACCATATTTTGCATAAAATGTCTTACTTCTTGTTGTACCATTTGCATTCTGTATATCAGTTACAGTAATTGCATATGTTTTGTAATCTACATAGAAGTCATAAGTTGAGTTATCAACAAGTGTTAATTTTTCCGTATTCTGACCATCATATCCTTTTGTCAAAGTATACTTGTAGTCATTCCAGTTAAGTAAATTCTTTAATTCGTCTTCTGTTGGCAAATCAAATTCTTCGTTCTTTAAAAGTTTTTTGTTCCATACAGTCTTATAACCGTCAGTATCATTACCAACACGAACTGATGCAGTATAGTATTCGCTTAATTCTTCAGTTGTAAGGTTTGTCCATACTACAGGAACTGTTACCGTCATGTCATACTGACTGAATGCAACCTTACTATATAGGTAAGTAATAGTCATTTCTGCAGTCATATAACGTGTGTTTTTAGGAACATTGACGTTAATTTTTCCTGTTTTATAATCAACACTAAAGTTTCTGTTTGTAAATCTAATATTATAATTTGAAGGATGTAGTGACTCTACTCCCTGAATACCTGTATTTAATTCTACATATGACAATGCTAATACATTAGCCGGAACATCCATGGTAATTCCGTTAGTGCTGTCACCATCCTCATCCTTTACTAGTATTACCTCATCCTCCTGTGGCTCGTAAGCTGTATTGTAATAAAATACATTTCTTCCTGCCGTCAGCAATGGTATTTCTTCATTTACGAAATCATTGCTGTATTCAAAAAGATTTCCTATGGCATTTGCCTCAAAACTCATCATAAAATATAAGCCAAATTCCAGATACAAAGCTCCTGCCATTCGCTCTTTACTTACAGTATTTTGCGTATTTGCCGGGCGATACTTTGAATATTCATATATAAAGAATCCGTATAATTTGACATATGGTCCAAGTTCTGCCGCAATACCTACAGATGCAAATTTGCCACTACCGATACCCGCATAAAGCTTAGCTCTTATTCCTGCTTTTAAACCAATTTTACCCATTACATAAAACTGGAAATCGAATCTTTCATCTAACAAATCCATTGTAGAAGAACCTGCTGACGGTTTAAACAATCCAACTTTAAACCAGAAATTGTATCGCTTGCCTACTTCGTATTCCAAATTTGAACCGATTGCTATGTTCATATCTGCTCTAACAAGGAAGTTTACCTGTGTACCAATTACAACGCCGAAATAACATACTTCTGTTGAACAGATTTCTTTGTTTACAAGTGTTACCCAGTCTGTTTCCTTTTGCAGTGTCTCTGAATATTTATCCATGAGTGCCTGCATTCCATCGAGAAATTCTGTGCCAAGTTCTGTTTCAGTGCTTAAATCCATAACATCTAAAATATCACTTGCAACATTTGACTTTTCAAATGTTTTGCACATTTCATTCCATTGCTCTTTGTCTGTTCCGTTCATTTTCATTACTTCCCAAAGAGCATTTAAATCTTCTTTATATCCTTTTATCTGTTCTGCTGTATCATTTGCCTGGTCTATCTTTGTCTGAATTTCTTCAATCTTATCCATAACATCTTTTACAGACTTTAGACCTGCACTAAGTCCACTTGGCAAATTAGAAAGTCCTAATGCTTCTGTCGGATCATCAGCAATAGATTTGAATTTTTCCCAAAGAGACTGTTCCTCTTCTGCTACTGTATATATATTTGCGTTAAATGAAAATGCTGTAAAATTCTTTACATCCATTGATGTGTTTACACAAATACCAACCGGAATAGGAATAAAAAGAATCTCTTTTGTAACAATGCTTCCTTTTACTCGTGGCACTAATTCACATTCTTCAACAAATGTTGCTGAAAGGTCAATCTTTACCGTACCATCTTCTACCTCTACTTCAAATTCAGCTTCAACACCAACTGCAAGCTGGATTCCATTGTTAAAATGAAGTTGTTCACCTTTATTTATTATTTCAACAGAAAGCTTTACATCATCTGTTAGTTCAAAGCTCTTTCCAACATTCATTTTTCTGAGTTGCTTTGCTGATAATTGCTGACCGTTTTCATCTGTTAAAACAAGGCTTTGAAGACTCGTATTTTCTTTGAAGCCATCTGTCTTTGTTACCATATCACAAAGAATGTCTGCTGCCTCTTCGCCAAATCCACTGTCTTCCATCTGTGTTTGTACGACATTTTCTAACTGTTCGCATTCTTCATCACTAATGATGTCACTTCCGGAAATAGGAATCTCAGAATAGAGGTCCATGCTTTCCTCTATATCATTCTTTTCTACTTCTTTGTATGTAATTAACTCTGTATCTTTATCATAATCTGTGATTTCACCATAATATACATCATTTCCTGATTTAATTTCATCAGTTGAAACATATAATGTAACAAAATCACCTATTCCTATTGAATCTACTGCATTTTCATATGTACCTTCATCTCCCATCATATTTGCGTACATATCTACATCTAACTCTTCAAGACTTATTGTTCCGGTCTCTTCAGTTGGCAATTCCTGTACTATTAATGGAAAATTATCAGGCATGTTATATATTTTTGCCTGATCATTTTCATCAAGTGCTGCAAATGTTACCTCATTTCCATCTATTGCTGCTACCTTAACGTAAACTGCCGGATCTAATAATTCAGAAGTTTCATCAGTATTTCTTTCAGTTGGTTTTGTACCAACGTAAAGACAAATAATATCATCTTCATTAAGTTTTGAAGCCTCATCATATTCAAAACTTCCACCGTTTTCATTTATCTGTTCTGAAGTCAATACGTCATAATTTTTTCCATCAACAGAATAAGTTATTTCATCCGTATCCTTTATATAAACTATGTCATCATTCATTTCCAGATTTTCAACTTCCTTCATGGCTATTGAAAATGATGCTGTTCGTATTGTTTCTTCTTTTCCGTCAAACACCCAGCCATCTGCAAGATTTAACTCATATGAACATCCCTCATTAAATCCATTCGGTGCGCTGACTGTATATATGCCATCTCCATCATTGTCTTCAATACTAATTTCCACGTTGTCAGAACCGTCTTTAACAACTAATGTTGCTGCTTCCTGTGGTTCAATATCGCCTGACACTTTTTTTATACTAAATGTCATATCAGGAGTCTGGTCCATTTGAGCAAATGAAGTAATATTTAATTCTTCTTTTCCTCCCATTTCCTGATATTTAGCATAAACATTTATATTATCTGTAACAGCATCATCTGAATAGAAAGGTGTTGTAAATTCTTTATCAGTATAATATCCTACTAAAACAGCATTGTCCTTTGTTGCCTTTTCCTTTGATGGTAATTCGCCTAAAGGATAATCCTTTTCAGCCGGCAAAGTTTCTATTAGTCTGTCTCCGTCATAAAAAGATACTGTTAAAAGTTTTGCTCCTAAATGAACATCCCATTCTGCAAAATATTTTTTAAGAATAAGAAAGTCCTTTAAGTCAACCTGCCCATCTGCGTTTATGTCTGAATTTGCAAATACAAAATCTTTTATTTTTTCTTCAGAAATATATTTTTTTAGTGTTAGCAAATCTCTTAAATCAATTACTCTGTCCCCATTTACATCGCCATACATGTTTCCACTGGTTTTTGCAAATATTTCTTGAGTTGGCATTTGTGAAACAATAATTGCAATTGCTAAAAATAGGGTTAACACTCTTTTCTTCATCCATTCACTCTCCTTTTCTTTACTAGTACACAGACAATCCCTGCAATAATTACCAATCCTATAATTGATATGACAATTGCACTATTTGATTTCTGTCCTGTTCTACCATTTTTTGTTTTATTTACCCCTTTTTCCGATTTACTATCCTTCCCGTTTATTTTCTTTGTTGATTTACTTTCCTCTCCTTTTTTATTTTCCTCCTTTGCCTCTTTACTCTTTTCCTCTATTTCTTTTTCCACATCTTCTTTTACAAAAATATCTGCTGCATAATTTTTCTTTTCTGTTTCCACACTTGCTTTATATTTTCCGTTTTTTAAAGTATTTAAATAATCCGAACCAATTACCACATTTCCATCTGAATCAACAGTATAACTATCTTCACTAATTTCCGTTTCATTTATTTTCACTTTATTAACTGTTTCCTTAGCTTCTAACGGTATCCTGATTTCTTCGTTCTTTGCCTTATCAAATACAATATCCTCATTTTTTATATCGTAAGATACAGTAACCGTGCCATCTTGCGTATCCATTTTAATAATGTTTCCATCTACATCTATTGCCTGGATTAACGTAAGCTCTATAGGATATTTTCCTTCCGGTGAATAATCTACTATTTTAAAATTAAAGGTCACAACCGTTCCATTACCTTTAATATCTTTAAGACTATTTGAACTTGCAACAAAAACAAACTCTTCTTTATCCAGCTTGTCCGGCATCGTCAAATCACCATCCAAAAACACTTCGCCATTTTGTACTGACTCCAAAGTTAATGCTGAATGATTATATCCAACTTTAAACTTAAGTGCCCAAATTCCACTGTTTCCACTTAAATCAATATCTACAACTGCCTTGTCATTTTTTGTTATAGTTGACGACACTGTAAGAGTCGCATTTTCTTTGGCCTGTGTAACATTATTTTCCGGTGTTATACATAAAAGCATGAGTGCTATAAGTAAACTAAAAAAAATCTTTCTCAAACTATCACCTGCCTAATTCTTTATTTAATTTTCCCCGTAACATTTTGCCACCCATCGTATAACAAAAAACGTTAGACATAAATATATCCAAGAGATATAAATTCGTCTCTGTAACACAAATTAATACAAAAGTATAAACTTTTCCTTATTACATAAATTTATCGTAGAGATGTAATTTTTTCTTTGTTACATAAATTTATATATTCTGCATAAATTTATCTCTAAAATTTCATGTTATTAATTAAATTCCCGCTCAATATATATAAAATAATTTTACCATATTTTAGTAACCATGCCCATTAAATAATTCCATAAAATGGGGCTTTTCTAAATTGAATCGATTTTAATTTTAAAATCAAATGGCACACAGATAACAAAAAAACTACAGTAGTAAAAATAATGTCTATCCACAAATTTTGCAGACACTTTTCTTACTACTGTAGCATTTATCTAATATCATTATATTTGTATATCATCAAACATATCTTTATCTGTAATTTTTCTTTTAACTTTGCATGGATTTCCCACAGCAATAACTCCTGCCGGTATATCCTTTGTCACAACACTTCCTGCTCCAATTACACTTCCTTTTCCTATTGTCACTCCACCTAATACAGTTACATTTGCTCCTAACCATACATCTTCTTCAAGCGTAATCGGCGCACTGGTAAGAACGTTGCTTCTCTGGGACGGATGAATGGCATGCCCCGCACATGCAAGACATACCCCCGGTCCTATAAACGCTCCATGCCCGATATTTATAGGTGATGTATCAAGCATCACCACATTATAATTTATAACTGCAAGTCCGTGAAAATGAATATTCAATCCAAAATCACATTTAAATCCTAGTCCCGGAAACGCAAGCTTATTATACGTTCCGAAAAGTTCTTCCATAATTTTTTCTTTCTTTGCAACTTCATCTTCATTTAGACTTTCAATTTCTTTTAATAATCTTTCCGCTCTTCGTCTTAATTCCGGCGGATTATCAAATGGATTGCAATGATATGGTTCCATAGAAGTAATCCTCGCAAGAGCTTTATCCATATTATTTTGTGTATTCTGAATTTCTGACATAGTTGGTCTCCTTAGCTAGAAATTTATTATTTTGTATTATACTTTATATTTTTCAAAAACACTACACTCCACCCTAACACCAAAACTTCCACCACCGGCATTACAGCCCATAAGCCCTGATGCAAGTGTCGCAAGGGCGTTAGCCCCAACTCCCTGTCCAATTACAATTGCATCTGTAAGTGTGTAAATTGACATTACCATTGCGCTACCAAGTGACGGTATTATAACAAATATGGAATAACTGTCAATTACTTATAAAACCGCTTACTCACTTTAAAAGATTTTACACTACTCCATTTGCCTTTGTCTTTTCCAACTATTGCTCTCACTCTTACATAATATCTTTTTCTAACACGTAATTTTCTTAACAGATATGTATTTTTTCCTGTACGTTTTGTTCTTACGTTTTTCTTAAATTTTCTGTCAGTTGAATACTGTATCCGATATATTTTAGCCTTACTTACCTTTTTAAAAGTAATTCTCACTTTTCTATTTTTAAATTTTTTTACTTTTAGAATTTTTGTTTGCTTTAAACTCTTTTTATTTACACCGTCAACACGAGTTGTAGTTTTTCCGTTAGTTGTTGGTTCATTTTCCTTTGTTACAACTTGTCCAAAAGTTGTAGTTGATTCTTTTTCTGATGTTGTTTCGTCAGTTGTTTGATTTTCTACAGTAGTTTCTGATGTTGTATTTTCTGTAGTCAATATTTCAGTTGTGGGTTCTACTGTGACAGTTGTCTCAGTTTGTTTCTCAGTTGTTGGTTCTAATGTAGTTGTCACTTCCGTTGTTGGCTTTAGTGTTGTTGTCACTTCCGCTGTGGTTGGTGCTTCTGTTGTTGGCTCTGATGTTGTTGTCACTTCCGCTGTGGTTGGTGCTTCCGTTGTAGGCTCTGATGTTGTTGTCACTTCCGCTGTGGTTGGTGCTTCCGTTGTAGGCTCTGATGTTGTTGTCACTTCAGTTGTGGTTGGTGCTTCCGTTGTAGGCACTTCTATAGTTGGATTCTCCACTTTGTTCTCCAATTTTGTGTATACCTTTATTCTTCCTACATAGTTTTTAAGTTGTGTCCATCCACTACCATTGTTTATATATGACATTTCCCTGCCATTTTTATATGAAGTCATTATTTTGGCGTCGCCATTTTCATTTGAAACACTTACTATTGCAGAGAACCATTGGTCTTTTTCAATCTTTACCGGCTGATTCAGTTCTATTGTTACATATCCACTGTTTTCAAAATACGCCGTTGTAGTATTTGCCAGGTAACCACCTGAAACTGGTACATTGTCCTGTCCGCCATAAGGATAATCTACATTTTTGTATATCTCCACTTTAGCGGTTACATTTTCACCACCAATAGCCACATTTACTGCTTTTATATATTCATCTTTTAAATCATCAGATTTTTTTGCTTTAAACACATTTGCCACTGACTTATCTTTTCTTAATGGGAAATCGTCCATGCTTCCATCATAGTAATAATTAAAGTCATACTTGTCCTTTGGTGCAAATGAAAATGCATAAGAACAACTGCTTGTATTGTCATATGACAGCCAAAAATACTCCAATGATTTGTAACTGTTTTTTACAAGCCAGCCACCCTTTTGGGTAGCACCATTTGGCACAAATTTGTCTGATGGGATATTGTCATCCCAGCCAATGATTGTGCATGCATGGGGAGAAATTGTACTGCTATGTTCATTCTTTGGATTGTAGTATAACGTTTCTCTTGCATTATTGTACTGAAATGTTACTGCCCCATATTTTGCTATGGCTTTTTTTATTGACCTAATGTATTCTTCCGGATTTGATTTGTTTTCAGGTATATAAATTGCATTTTCAAATCTATATGATGGATTTTCATATGGGTTTGTCGTAACCACATTACCCGATACCGGTGCCCACCACATTGAATATAACTTGGCAATTTTTAGTGGGTCTCCTGACTGCGTCAAATAATTTACTGATTGCCAGTCTCCATCTGTATTTCCCAATGGATCGCTTTCTCTCTTAAAAACTCTATAAGCTGCCGCCATCGGATTTAATGATAGTGTATCTTTTGTTACTGTAGAATCAATTCCACTTTTCAAAATGGATGATTCTGCTGCCGCAATGCTTGAATATGCCCAACACAAATTGGTATCTCCCTGATCTTTTACAGGTGTTACTATGCCATCGTCCCTTCCATCATATTTTTCCCTGTCTGATATCTCTTTAGTTTCAGTCTGTTGTTCTTCAAAATCACCTTCTATTTTAAATGTTAATTGATTATCAGTTATATTTGTGACTTCAACATACATATCATCGGTTATTTCCAAGCTCTGATTCAGTTTTAATGGTGCGTCAGATTTTGTTGCATATGTGCCACCTAATGTTTCATAATTCCACTTTCCTGCAACGCATCCCATATTGTTTGGGAATTTTGTGTCTTTGTCCACCAAATAACAAACAAGTCCTGAACTAATTGTCAATCCTTTTAGCTTCGTTCCATCTGTTTTATACAATTCTTTTGACTGACAATCATATTTATTACCACCTGTGCCAAAATTTCTATATTCTAAGTACAGTGTTTTATTGGTTCCTTTTAAATTTAATTTGTATCCGACTATCTGTGAATCTCCTCTAGTCGATGCTTCCTTTAAGGTATACTGTCCATTTTGATAAATTGTTTTAACATTGTCAGATGTAAGCCACCCCTTTGCTTCTCTTTCTTTTACAGATATAAACTGTGGCACAGGTGACATATGCTTTGCCATTGCAGACATATAATATACCGGCGAACTATTTGAGCTATTGTACAAATCCTTAAATCCTAAAATGTGCCCCATTTCATGAGTCGCCACTGCCATAGGCAAAATCACGTTTTCCCGATTATCCTTGTATAAATAATTATAAGAATTTGTCACCTGTACATAGTTTTTACTTGTAATTGTTTTTCCATCTGCATTTATTTTTACGTAATCTGCATAATCCTTATAATTCCATAAAGGGGAGGACCAACCCACAGAAATACTCTGAGTTGTATTTTTGTAAATAATGGTGATTGCATCAATTGCCCCATCGTTGTTTTTATCAAGTTCAGAAAAGTTGTACTTTTTTGTACCATCATAATTTGTAATCACATTGCCCGCTAATATAGCTCTGTTTATAGCTTCAGACCAGTCTGTTTTTAGTTCGTACATACGCTGTAATTTTTCGCCATTGTCCGTATAGCCTTCAGGATTTTCATCGCTGTATTCAGCATAGTAACCTCTTGGATGTGACAATTGTATAGAACCACCCTTGTCGAATAAATACACACTATTCATATGTAACTTTCCATTTGAAGCAGTTTCATAATAATCTGAAACATTAAAATCTGCATTGTTGTAAGAATTATCTGTAATTTTTCTAACAGCTTCCCCATTATAAGAATTATCTATAAATTCATCTTCATCTAAAAATCTTGCAAATACTATAAGATTTGTAAAATTACTTTCTTTTGTTTTATTTTCTGTATTTTCATTCGTATCATCAGCAAAAGTTGCGCCACTAAAAAGCATTGTCATAACCGTAACAAACGCCATGATTATACTAAACCCTTTTTTCATAAAATCTCCTTTTAATCATTTATTCTTTTACACCTTAATTATATATTCATTATAGCATTTACCAGATTAACTTTGTATTCTAATTTTTTAGAATTATAGGCTCATCATACCAGACATTATACAACCGCCTTTGGCACCGCATTTGATTATTTCATCCATTTGTACATCTGAAAGTTTTATTCCTCCAATTGCTTTGGCAATGATTCTTTGCATAAATGTCTGTTTGTGACACATATAACTTTGTCATATATGTCCGCTGTTTCATTTTTTAATGTAGTATTCATAAATTTTACCTTTATATATTTTTATATGAAATTATTTTGTATGTTATCATTTCATGCGCTACCATTTCGTACGCTATCATTTTGTATGTTATCATTTTGTATGTTATCATTTAGTATGCTACCATTACGTAGCTTATTTCATCATGCCACTAACCGTAAATATAATCGCTTATTACCGGTTGCATTCCACCCATTAAAGCTCTTTCCTGAGCGTTTACTCTATATGGAAAAATTCTTTTATGACCTGCTCTCACCTGTAAGTATTAAAATTTCCTGAAGTCCTGTCTCTGCAATTGCCTTCATCTCTTTGTCAATTTCTTCATCGTTAAGACAGGCTCATTTTATTTTGTTATGGCAATTAAATCCGCAATAAATACAATAATTCTCGCAATAATTTGCTATGTAAATTGGTGTAAACATATATGTACTATTTCCAAAATGTTTTCTTGTTTCCACTTGTGCTGCTTGAGCTATTTCCTCAATAAAAGGAAGCGCAGCCGGTGATAATAAAGCTTTAAAATCCTCAACAGTTCTTTCTGTATTATTAATTGCAACTTTCACGTCACGTTCCGTATATTTTTCATAATCATACTTATTCATTTCGCCCCTCAATCTTGAGGGGTGGGCTTTTCTTTTGCTTCATTTTTCTGCATAATAGACATATGAATATCTTACAAAGAATCTTTACCAACTATTATGAAGAGATTAAATATACTCTTCATCCCAGAGCTTCTGAGATAGAAAATATCGAAAAGATGATAAACTGTGGTGATCCTTCTTTTGGTGGTGCTATGTACGGCTACCCACACTGTGGAAATCTTAAGTCCGTTCCTTTTCGCTACCACAGCCGTTTCTGTCCCTCTTGCGGTAACAAGTATTCCATGGAACGTACTACATCTATGTCTTTTAAACTGGTTAACGTTCAGCACAGACACTGCGTCTTCACGATTGATGAAAATCTCCGTGATTTTTCGCTTCAGGACAGAACTCTGCTTCATTGTTTTTTCCATTCTGTTGCCAGTGTTATTTTCCACATGTTCTTTAAAATGAACAAATCCAAAAACTTCACTCTCGGTTATATCATGGTTCTTCATACTTTTGGCAGGGATCTCAAATGGAATTCTCACATTCACTGCCTGATTTCCGAAGGTGGCTACAGCTATAACGACGTGTTCGTTACCTTCCATTACAATCGTCACGAAGACGAAAAGTATGTCGAAAAAACTCTCCCTGCTATGGATTTCATAAAACGGTTAATCATACACATCCCTGAAAAGCACTTTAAAATGATTCGATATGATGGAATCTATGCCCGCCTCCCGGCAGGCTGTTTTCAATTTACCAGAACGCTAACTACGGTCTTTCCTATAAAGAAAAAAAGACTCCAATGTGACTAATTAATCACATTGGAGCATTATTCTCCTATATTTGCCGAAATGGTATCATATTGGTATCACCTCGGTAATATTATATACAATTATGTGGTTCTAAGCCCTTTATTTAAAATGTCTACTTGACGGGTAGCACACCATTTACTAGGCTTTGCGAGCTTTTGAAAATTATTCAAACTCGGCAAGTTGTTGATTTGTCTTAAACTATTTTGTTTAATTTTTATTTGAAATCTGCCGATATTTTACTTCATTTACACATTTTATTTTGGCTTACTGATTTTCTGTTGCCAAAGTGTTGCCATAACAATTATACCAGAATAAATGAGCAAAACAACTGTATTTCAATTAAACAAATAATAAACTTGCATTATTCTTGACATGCAATATGATTTAATAAAGAAAAATTTTCCTTTTCTGTCCTTATTTCATATGCAGTATCAGTTACTGCAATTTCTATATCGCCATAACATTTTCTATTAAATTCATTTGCATTACAATGACAAAGACTCGTGAATTCTGTACAATAAACTTTTATATTTTTTTCTTTCAAAAGCTCAATTGTTTGCATGTCGGGATGCTTATATTTTTTATTATCACCGGACGATATGATAACATCTCTAGGTTGCAAAATTTCTAGTATTTGTTTCAACCCGATTCCACTTTTTTCATCATAAAAAGCTCCATGATGTGGCATTTTTAAAACTTCACATTTCAATTCAGGCATTCGTTCTAATAACTTTTCCCATCCGCTTCCTTCTAAATCCCCAGAAAAAAGGACATTACAAACATCATTTTCTAACAAGCATACAATTGAAGTATTATTTGTATCATTTTTTAAATATGCTTCTGTAGATTCAGCCACATTAGGATATATCAAAAATAATTTCGATTTATCGTTTGAAATCAATTCCCTTTTTTGAACTGAAGTATCATTCTGTCCCATCAGCAATGTTATTCGCTGCTTCTGATAAATTTCTATAAATTTTTTTAATATTAGTTTCATGGTTTTAGTTGGTTGTCTCTTATCTAGATTAAAACATATATTTTTAACAATACCTACCGCCATATATTTTTCCAAAAAATCATTTACACCTCTGCATTGATCTGCATCTGAATGAGAAATAATTATCAAATCAACAACCTTAATCTTGTGACTTGTTAATTCCGTTAATAACTTATCAGAATCTACAATATCTACAATAACAACATTTTCATTCTCTGAATGACCACTATTTAAATATATTACAGAACTATCGCCATGTCCAACATCTAGAAATTTAACTCTTTGATTCTCACTTTCCATTATTGTTCTCCTCCTATCACTCAGAAATTTTGCTGCTCAATAACGCAATAATTTCATCATCATCAAGGTACGAATACACTAATGGTTTAATCTCAAAAAGCTTTCCTGCATGATATTTCGCTGAAAATTCTGCTCCTTGTCGCAAAAACCATCCTGGCATTGATTTTTCAATTTTTATCTCCTGTTCTCCAAATTCTGCTAGATAAACAGTACAATACATCCTTTCAGTATCAATTTTTTCTACCTGCCCTGAAATATTATGATACTCCTCAAGTTCTACATTCGCTGAAGGCGAATTATCTCCATCTCTTGTATAAACTTCAAAAAATTTAGTTATTTTTTCTCTCTCATCCTTTCCTAACTCAAAAGCTTCAAAAATTATGTCATCAATTTTTTCCTGAACTTCCTCTACTTTTTCCTTATCATCCAATGCATAAGCCTCTTTTATACTCAAATAACATTGCTCAATCTTGCTAATCTGCACATCACTAAATTCTGGCACAGGTATGCTTCGCACTACACTAGTTGTAAGGGTTCTTTTTACACACTCCCTACGTACATATGCATTAATTATTTTGCTATTTATCAATGCGCAGAGGACATAATTCGATACTTTCTTGTCCTCAGAAATTACCACAAAAAATGAATGACTAGGATAATATCCGTCTTCATCTACTAGAGCATTAATACAATTTATTTCTCCTGGAGTAGAAGACATTTTTACCAATATTTTATTAGAAGCCGCATATATACTCTCGTAATCTCTACGCAACCTCAATCCTTTGTAATCTTTTTTTATTTCTTTTTCTTCTTCCTTAGACATATGATAATCAAAAAAGCCTACATTATCACGCATTTCAGGTGATATTACATATTTTCTAAAATTATTTGCATTAGCAATATAAGGAATCCATCCATCAAATTTCATTTGTGAAAAATTATAGTTTGATGGCATCATAATTCCCATAACATTTTGTGTAATATCTCCAATAGTTCTCTTCCCTTTTACAATTTTTTGAAGTATATCTTCTATAGGTGAAACACTAATTCTATATCTAGGTTCATTCTTCCAAGAATTTTGAATGTTAATAAAAAATTCAAAATCCCATCTGCGATGTTTAAAATAACCTCTAATAGATTCTTTATTTCTTACCAATACCTTTATTTTTGTTAAACATTCACATTGTGTTTTCTTTTTTTGAGCAACAAAACTACAGTCGAACAATTATTTTCAAAAATCTGTCCTGGAAGCATCCAAAGCTCCATAATATCAAATTCGTTTAGTAACTTTTTTCTTTGCAATATTGAACTATCATTTTGCAGAAAACTTTCCGGCAAAATTATTCCTATAAATCCTTCATCATGCAACCACTCTAAATATTTATCTAAAAAAGCTGTAGCCTTCTGTGTTTTCTGACTATTTCCACGAACTTCTTCATATGGTGGATTTCCTAATATAACAAATGGTTCCTTTATTTTAGATTTGCTTATACGAAGCAAATCTCCTGCATGAATATTCCATTTATTTCCATAAGGTAAGCTGTATAAAAGCAAAGATAATCTAGCAACTTCTGACGCAAATTTATCTATGTCATATCCTTCTATCATCCTTGTCAAATAATCATGTCTATCAAACTCAGTCTTTTCGTAACTTGCCAAATCCTCAAGTCTTTTGCATGTACTTAAAAGCAAACTTCCAGACCCACAAGTTCCATCCAATACATACCTTTCGTTAATAGGAATACTTTCAAAAGGAATACATGAAACTATCTCCTGGCTTAATATCCTTGGTGTATAATATATTCCAAATTCTCTCCTAATATTTTCAGCTTTCTTTTCACTAAGTTGTAACAAAGTAGATTCATAAAAATATCCCAATAATTCATGATCAACACTTTGATAGTTTATACTGCAATTTAAATTTTTGTATATTTCACTAAGTAAATCTTTTCCATACTTAAACATTAACTTATCACTAAAATATTCTATATATGTTTGTGACAAACTAGTAAGTAAATCAAATATATCTGGTACTTTTTCATCTGGTCTTATTTTACTATTGATAATTAAAGCAGAAATCACATGCATTGTAATGCTTGTGATATTATTTAAATCTTGACCATTAATATTTTTTTTACTTTTTAAATATTTTTTTGCTGCAAGCAACCCCTTTTCAAATTCCTCACTTAATATTTTACAAGTTGCCTCTCTTGAAAAGTCAATTAATCCTGATGCCTCAAAAATATTCATTTGCCTATATCCCATTTTAGCATCAATCAAATTATCAGACATAAATTCAAATCTATTTTTTTCAAAATATAAATGAATAATATTTTCTTCATTGTCGCTAAGCAATGTCGTTTTCTGTGGTGCTATGTTCCAAACACGCACATGTATGTTCTTAGATATAATAACAATTGGTGTTGCTAAATATTTAGCCCCCTCTAAATATTTTGTTTCCTCGCTGTCATCAGTTACCTCCTGTATAGCTATACAGGAAGTTGAAACATCCTTCAAATATCTATCACTAAACGCAACATAATCAAACTTGATAGCGGAGGTACCATTAATTTGTACAGAATAATTCTCAGAAAAATGTTCATTACTATATCCCAATGATCCAAGCATATTTTTTATATATACACTTTTCATCGTTGCACCTCCTTAACATTTCAAACATTCTACTCTATAGTCCGTTTTATTATAGCACATATTTATGCCCAAATCTATCATTATAATCCTTAAACTTATACACCTAAAATAAAATTTTAAATTCCACTCTCCTACCTTACAGTGGAATTTACTTTTACATAAGTGGAATTTAACCTTTCACACCATTTTCATCTACCCATTTGCATATTTGTTTCTTCC
>NZ_JAODBU010000012.1:0-129050 GCF_025336545.1 Eubacterium album
ACGTGCAGCTGACTGATACTAATAGGTCGAGGGCTTAACCATAAGGAAGGAATTTGAGGAAAAGTTATCCAAGGAAGGAAAGAGATTGGAAGATTAGTTGGTGTGCAGTTTTGAATGTACAATGGCCCGGTGGCTCAGCTGGTTAGAGCGCCGCCCTGTCACGGCGGAGGTCGTGGGTTCGAACCCCATCCGGGTCGTCAATAAAAGAAGAGAAAGAGGAGGTTGAAAGCAAAAGCCGGCTTTCTCGACCTCTATTTTTGTATAAGGAAACATGGGATCTTAGCTCAGCTGGGAGAGCACCTGCCTTACAAGCAGGGGGTCACAGGTTCGAGCCCTGTAGGTCCCACTACCGAAAGGTAAAAAGAAAATAAGCAGGAAAGCTTGTTAATAAAACAGAATAAGCCGATGTGGCTCAATTTAGGCTTATTGACGCAAGTCAATAAGAGGAGAGCAATCAAGCGAAGCTTGGCTCTGACAATTGAGCAAAGTGGTTTGTTACAAAAATTTAATATGCCGATGTGGCTCAATTGGCAGAGCAGCTGATTTGTAATCAGCAGGTTAACGGTTCGAGTCCGTTCATCGGCTTTAGGGAAGCAATGATTACAAAAGTCAGGCTTACCTTAAAAGAATGGGCAGATTCCCGAGTGGCCAAAGGGGACAGACTGTAAATCTGCTGGCAACGCCTTCGAAGGTTCGAATCCTTCTCTGCCCATTAAAAAAAGAAGAAACAGCGCGGGGTAGAGCAGTCTGGAAGCTCGTCGGGCTCATAACCCGGAGGTCGCAGGTTCAAATCCTGTCCCCGCAATTTTTTATGCCCAGTTAGCTCAGTTGGTAGAGCAGAGGACTGAAAATCCTCGTGTCTCTGGTTCGATTCCGGAACTGGGCATTAACCATGTCCGAAGCAAAAGAGAGAGGGACAAGACAGAAAAGACGCAGGAATGACAGATAAATTTAAAAACGGCAAAAACCGTAACAGAATAAACATGAATGACAGATAAGGAAGCAGAAATGCTTCTTTTTTTATTATATAGGGCAAGTCCGTGTTTATAAAGGCGAGTTTTATGTGAAAAAGAATTGTGTAAACCACTGTTGGAAAATATATTAAACATAAAAATAAGGGATATTGTATATGTTGATTATGAAGAAACAATACAGATGACAGCGAAGTCAAAAGGTATAAGAATCGACATATATGTTGAGGATGACGACAACACAGTATTTAATCTCGAAATGCAGACAACAACTTATAAAGAATTACCGAAAAGATCAAGATATTATCAGGGAATAATAGATTTAAACATGATTGAAAAAGGCGAATCATATGATATACTTAAGGAAAGTTATGTCATATTTATCTGTACATTTGATTTTTTTGAAAAAGGAAGAAGTGTTTACGAGTTTGAAAATGTATGCCTGGAAGATAGTGAAATCAAGTTAAATGACGGAACGCATAAGATATTTCTAAACACAAAAGGCGATAAAAGTGACATAAATGAGGAACTGAAATCATTATTGGAATATTTTGACGGCAGCGAACCTGAAAGTGAACTTACGAGAAGGATAGACATAAAGGTAATCGCAGCCAGAAAAAATGAGAGATGGAGGCGAGAGTATATGTCATTACAGATGGAGATGAATCTAAAGTATAGAGAGGGTCTGAAGGACGGAGAAGAAAAAGGTCAGGAGAATACAAATAAATTAATTAAAATACTTTTAAAAGAAAAAAGATATGATGACTTAGAAAAATCAGCTCAGGATATTGAGTACCAGAATAAGCTGATGAAGGAATATAAGATTATAGACTAGTTCAATATAACAATAAAGTTAATGTTGATATGAATAAAAGATGATATAAATAAGTGATAATTGATATTAAAAAGAATGATAATAGATATCAATAAAGCATAATAATAGATATTAAAAAATAAAGCATAATAAAATATCTATTAATAAAAAAGAACTTAAAGCCTGAAAGTTATTAATAATTTTCAAACTTTGAGTTCTTTTTATTAATAAATTAAATTGTAATTTATTTTATCGGTAAGTGTATCCACCACCACAACCTGCGCAACAAGCATTGCAACAAAGATTTGCAAGACAGCAGGCTAAGAGTGGGTTACTGCAAATAATTGTAGGCATTCCACCATAACTGCTTTGACGAGAAGTGTACCAGCTGCCACCACTTTCGAATGTACGGACAAGTTGCTGGTAAGTAGCATTATTAGGCTCCATTGAAGATGCCATGCGGGCATGCTCAAGAGCCTGGACATTGTTGCCTACGCCTTTATTTGCGATAGCACTATAATAATACCATGTAGCATTTTTGTTGGAAATTGTATTTAATACATTAAGTGCCTCGGCATAATGTTGGTTATTAATGTAGTTAGCTGCAGCACGCATATGCATCTCGTCTTCTGACATATTTGAAGAGTTGCCATAATTACCTGCACTACCGTAGCTTGTACCAAAGCCACCAAAATTGCCGAAACCTCCAAAATCAAATCCACCAAAGTCCCAATCGCCGAAACCACCGGAATTATAGCCACCGGAACCATTAGAGCCATAGCCACCAAAACCACCGGAATTTCCAGATCCATAACTGCCTGAATTACCATAGCCGGAGCCATAGCCGCCATAAGTTCCACTGCCATAAGAAGAACCACCATAGCCATTTGCACCATGCTTGCGTGCATCCATAATCTGACTATATGCCTGTTGAACCTGCTTGAATTTCTCTTCAGCCTGTTCCTTGTTAGGGTTGTTAATATTTGCATCAGGGTGGTATTTGCGGCTTAGAGCCTTGTATGCTTTTTTTATTTCATCTTCAGAGGCATCTGGTCTAACCCCTAAAACATCATAAGGATTCATATATCTATTCTCTTTCTAAATTTTTGCTGTGATTATGTTATAATGCGATAGAATATTGTTAATAAAAATTAATTCTGAAAAATTAAAACATCACAATAAAAAATTATTTGTTTTGTAAATTTTTTGAAACACGCCGTTCATAGGAATTCCACACTCCGGAATACAAAATATTACGAAGAATATCAGCGTTGTCAACAGCGGGGAGCATTTCGAAAGCATCGGAACACTCAGCCATCATCATTGTAAGCATATCTTTGACATGAGTTTCAAAATCCGGGTCAGTATAGCAATTTGAAAAAACATTGTAATGTCCCTTTTTGACATCGTCCTCAACATCGTCAAATGCATCCATAATGTATATAAATTTCCCAAGGTAAAAGCCCATGCGACCAAGACCTTTGGCGTAAATATCGTCAAAAGGCACGAATAGGATTTGCATTATCCGGCCAAATAAACCGGCTACCACATCAACGTTGGTTTCATTCATTTTTTCGCGGGTACCGAGTTCGTCCAACAAAGATGAAATAGCTTCGATTTTATTTTTATAGGAATAATCAGGAGAAATATGCAAATGCCCGGAATCGTCAGTAAAATAAGAATTCTGATTGTTACTGTCAGAATTTGGCTGAGTAGCTGTAACTGAACCATCGTTAACAGCACTTGACTGAGTAGCTGTAACTGAACCATCGTCAACAGCACTTGGCTGAGTAGCTGCAACTGAACCATCGTCAACAGCGCTTGGCTGAGTAGCTGCAACTGAACCATCGTCAGTTGAATCAGAAGTGGCATGTACATTATTTAAATTTTTCCCAATTGACCCTTTTTTTAATAATTTTGAATAAGCAAGCTTAAGAACGCTTCTGTCATCGTGCCAGTCATCCAGACATTTGAAATAAGAAAGGATGACGTTCATGTCAGCAACATAATCCGTAAATTCTGAGGAAATGATGTTCTGACGCTTTAGAGGGTGCACAATGCAACGCTTTGAAGTTACGCTGTGCTCCGGCTCATAAAGTGAAGAAAGAAGGATAACTAAAAAGGTCATGTCATAGGACAGGGTTAATTGCCCTGACAGACCGTGTCGCTTGCTAAGTGAGTGGCATAAGCCACAATAATATGCCCGATAAACATCAAATTCCCTAAATTTGAGTTCGGGCTTGTTTACAACTACATATCCAAACATAGAGTCCTCCAGACAAAATAAGTAAAGAACCACAAATCAAATCGGCTCTAAGTTAAATCACACAATCAGTCGTAAATACTTAATGCCCTCTTAAAAGGAAATTCTTACGCATGTTGTTAAATTATATAATCAGTTGCAGACTATTTATGCATCTGATAAATTAACTTTTTTTAATAAATGTCTGTGAACATTTTGGACAACGGATTTCGATGCGGCCTTTGCCACGAGGAATACGAATACGTTGTCTGCAACGTGGACATCTGTAAAAATGATAAAATCTTCTTTGGCTGAAAATTTCTTTTTCACGCTGAAATTTTCTTAAGAAGGAAGCTTTTAAACTTAAATATTTGTTATTCTCCTGGTAGCGTTTCTGAATATTTTTTGAAAACATTCTTATATACATCAAAATAATTAAAATAAGTGAAATATAATAAATAATCCCGGACAAACGTCTTGGGACAAATAACGAAAGCACGCATAAAACCAGTGCGAAAATAAGCATTGCTCTGCCAAGTTGATCTACTCCATACCTCCCGTACATTAACTTCGCTAATTTTTCACGCAAATCTAAGACTCCTTCCATATAAAAATAAGAAAAGTTCTAAAGTCTATCATAAAACCTTAAAACTTTGCCCCTTACTTATAAGAAATATTAACCCTAAAGAAAAAGAAAAACAAGACAAAAGGGCGATAATTAACAAATCCGTTACAAATGTTAACAAATAGGACAAAAGCCATTGCAAAAATAGATTGTGTAGATTCGTGAATTGTGTGGAAAGTTTGAATGTTGAGAAAATCGTAAATATATGTCAATTCATGAAAAAACAAATGAAAATGTATGTAGGAATTGTATAATAAAAATATTTTTATTTTAACTTTTCCATAAGAAAAGCAGAAAATATTGATAAAACTAACAAAATCAATGTACAAAGAAAGTCGTAAATGATATAATAATAAAAGATTGTGTCTAAAAAAATAAGCAACAAATTTACATATTGAACGAAAAATAAAACAAGTTGTAAGAATGAAAATTATATAGATAATTTAATGAAAATATGAATATTATTCACCAAACGGTAAATAAAGTGATTGTTTATTGGATAATAAACAAGAAGATTATACATCAAATAATGATATGGTAAATATTCATTAAGTAAATAAGTAATAAAATCATTCACCTAACTAATATATAAAGCAAACTAGAGAAAATACAAAGGGGGAGGATAGAGAGTGTACAACGGAACAAGTAATAAGTGGACAAAGCATTTTGATTTCATAATAGTAGATGTTATATGCATTAATGTAGCGTTCTTTCTAGCTACACTGATATATTCAGGGTCTGGGCATATGTACAACACTTCCCTATATAGAAATGTAACAATATCATTAACGTTGATACACTTTTGTGTAGCGTTTTTTAGAAACGGATATTCAGGAATATTAAGACGAGGATATCTGAAAGAAATGAAAGATACAGTGTACCATAATGTTATAGTTATGGCAGTGCTGTTTGGTTATTTATTTTTGATACAGCAGTCAGGAAATGTGTCTAGAATAGTAATATTGCTATTCATTATAATAGACACAATATTAATGTACATAAGCCGTATATTATTTAAGAAGTTTTATGCGGTACGTAAGAATTATGATAATGCTAAGGAAAATATGTTGCTTGTTGTATCATCAGATATGGCGACAGACACTATCAACAAGATAAGCAACGGACCGGACAAGAGATTTGAGATAGTGGGAATCGCATTGACAGATGTGATGGACATTAAAGAATCACACATAGATGAAATAGAAGGAATACCTGTAGTGGCCGATGCTGATTCCGTATACGAATATGCCAGAGCAAATGTCATTAATGATGTATTTATCAGAGTAAGCGGAGTAAACAACTTCTTCGTAGAAGGCATGGCATATGGATTTTTGAACATGGGAATTAAGGTTCATATAAATGTAGAATTTCTTACACATACTTTGCCAAATGCAGGATTTGAAACAATTAACGAGGTAGCAGTTGTAACGACAAGTATAAATCAGGTGTCACCGGTTGGAGCATTTGCAAAGAGAGCACTTGATATATGCGCAGGACTTGTAGGGTGCCTTGTTACAGCAGTATTGTTTATATTTGTAGCGCCTGCGATTAAGATTGCAGACCCTAACGGACCAATATTTTTCTGCCAGTTAAGAGCAGGGAAAAATGGAAAACCATTTAAGTTCTACAAATTCCGTTCAATGTATTCAGATGCAGAAGAACGCAAGAAAGAACTTATGGAACAGAACAAGATGGACGGACTTATGTTTAAAATGGACGCAGACCCTAGAATTATAGGAAGCGGAAAAGACGGCACAAAGAAAGGACTTGGTCATTTCCTTAGAGCTACATCAATAGATGAATTTCCGAATTTCTACAGTATATTAAAAGGCGACATGAGTCTTGTAGGAACACGTCCGCCAACAATGGATGAATACGAACAGTACGAAGCACATCACAAGAGCCGTCTTGCAACAAAACCGGGACTTACGGGAATGTGGCAGATAAGCGGTCGAAGCGATATGACGGACTTTGAAGAAATAGTAAAACTTGATAATGAGTACATAATGAACTGGAGCTTTGGACTGGATATAAAGATTATACTGAAGACTTTCTTTGTGGTAATTGCAAGAAAAGGGTCAGTATAAAGTGATTTGATAAGGTTTAAGTATAAACGAAAATAACTATGTGAAAATTATTTGGCTAAATAAACTTAGCTAATAGAAATAATGAGATAAGTGAAATGTGGTGCCGGGCGTAGCCTGGCACTATGTGGAATAACAGGTAGGATGCCGATAATAAAAATAAGAGAAATGAGAAACAGGTAATATGAAAAATGGACAGTTGCGAATAGCAATGCTTGGTCATAAAAGAATACCGTCAAGAGAAGGCGGAGTCGAAATAGTAGTTGAGGAATTAGCTACCAGAATGGTGGAAAGAGGCAATAAGGTTACTTGTCTTAACCGTGCCGGGCATCATGTAAGTGGAAAAGAATTCGATGAAAAAAATAAAAAAGAATATAAGGGAATCAGATTAAAAACAGTTCCTACATTAGATAAGAAAGGACTAGCTGCTATGACTGCTTCTGTGACGGGAGGAGTATGCGCTGCATTTGGCAAATACGATGTAGTACATTTTCATGCAGAGGGTCCTTGTGCCATGTTATGGCTACCTAAATTATTTGGGAAAAGATGCGTGGCAACAATTCACGGACTTGACCACCAGAGAGCAAAATGGGGAAAACTTGCAAGTACATACATAATGATGGGCGAAAAATGTGCAGTAAAACATGCTGATGAAATAATAGTGTTAAGTAAGGGAGTACAGGATTATTTCAGAGAAAAGTATGGTCGTGAAACAAGATTTATTCCTAATGGAGTAAACAGACCGGTTATAAGAGAAGCAAATATAATTAAATATAAATTCGGACTTGAAAAGGACGATTACATATTGTATCTTGGACGATTAGTGCCGGAAAAAGGATTACGGTATCTTGTGGAAGCATTTAAAAATGTGAATACGAATAAGAAACTTGTAATAGCCGGTGGAAGTTCAGATACGGATGAATTTGCAAATGAAATAAAAGCAATGGCAAAGGGCGATGACAGAATAATATTTACAGGATTTGTTCAGGGCGAGGAACTGGATGAGTTGTATAGTAATGCGTATGTGTATACTTTGCCAAGTGACTTAGAAGGAATGCCGCTTAGTCTGCTTGAGGCAATGAGCTATGGCAACTGCTGTCTTGTGTCAGACATAGATGAATGTGCATCAGTAGTTGAAGATAAGGCACTTGTATTTGAAAAGTCGAATGTGGAACAATTAAAAGAAAGACTGCAGGAGGCTTGCGATAAGCCGGAAATGGTAGATAAGTATAAAAAAGAAGCAGCAGATTTCATATGTGAAAAATACAATTGGGATGATGTTGTGGAAAGAACGATGGAGATGTATAGAGGTTAGAATAGGTGAAAAGAGATAAGTTAGTTGATTGCCTAAAAGGTTACGCATGCTTTTTAGTAGTGTTTGGACATGTTATTATGGGAATCAGAAATGCGGGGATTGTGTGTCCCGCATATAGTGAAAAGTTAGAAATGTTTATATGGTCATTCCATGTTGCTTTATTCTTTTTTTTGAGTGGATATGTTTATAATATTACAGGAGAATGGAGAAGGAAAAAGACAAGGAGTCGCTTTATTTTATATAAATTTATAAATTTAGGAATCCCGTACATTGTATTTTCGTGTATATACATAATTTTGAATAGTCTGATTTCAAGTACGAATCATAACAACAGTATTAACGATATTATATGGATATGGAAAACACCTGTAGCACAATATTGGTTCTTATATACATTATTTATATTATTCGCTATATGGGCTGTTTTATCAAAAATTCTGAAAAATTGGCAAATAACTATTTTACTGGTTATTATATATTATATTTGCTTTTTTAGTAGTATCTCGTTACCATTTTTGGAAAGGGGATTACCGTATGCTTTATGTTTTGGAATAGGAACATCTCTTGATAATTTAAAAATAAAAGAAATTAATAATGCGAAAAAAATAGGATTAATAGTTTTGCATGTTTTGCTAGTAAATGCTTTTATTTTTACAAATATTACGGGAAAACCATTTATCGATGATATTGAAGAGGTGTTAGGAATTATGGCTAGCATAGCATTGATTTCTTTAGCAATAGAAAGAATAAACGTAAAAAAGATTTTGATGTTCATAAATCGTTATTCTTTGCCAATTTATCTTTTACATACAATTTTCACAGCGGGAATTAGAACGGTTCTTATGAAGATAGGAATAGGAAATTATGTTGTAAATGTTGTTGCGGGAATAATTTTAGGGATTTTTGCACCTATTTGTATTGCAATATTAGCAAATAAAAGCACAGTGTTGGAAATTTTCTTTTATCCAACAAAGACGGTAGAAAAATTAAGGGGAGAGAAAATAAATGATTAGAATTTTACATTCTGTAAGTAATATGGATAGAGCGGGAATAGAAACAATGCTTATGAATTACTACAGACATATAGATAGAAATAAAGTACAGTTTGATTTCTTGTGTAATAAGACAAAGCCAGGTGCTTATGATGAAGAAATAAAAAAAATGGGAGGAAAAATATATCACACACCAGGATTGAATCCTATAAAGTATAGACAATATTTAAAGTGTATGAAAAAAATATTTAAAAATAATCCAGAGTATAAAATTGTTGAGGCACATAATGGAGCGTTAGGTGTATACGCACTTCATGCAGCAAAAAAATATAAAATACCAATTAGAATATTTCATGCCCATGGAGCTAGCATTACAAAAGATTGGAAATGGCCAATTAAGCGTGTTTGTAAGGCGTTATTACCGCTGAATATGAATAGACATTTTACGTGCGGAAAAGCAGCAGCAGAATGCTATTTTGGGGAAAAAATTGTATCGATGAATGATTATGAATTTATTCCAAATGCGATTAATACAAAGAAATTTGTTTTTAATCCAAGTGTAAGAGAACGTATGCGAAAAGAGAATAATCTTGAAAATAAAAATGTCATAGGACATGTTGGAAGATTTATGCCACAAAAGAATCATAATTTTTTGATTGATGTTTTTTTAGAGTATTTAAAAATAGATAATAATGCGCATTTAGTATTATTAGGAGATGGAGAATTACTAGATACAATTACTAGAAAAATAAAAGAAAAAGGAATAGAAGAAAAGGTAACTCTAGTAGGAAATGTATCAAATGTGAATGAATGGTATCAAGCATTTGATTGTTTCGTTTTGCCATCTATATGGGAAGGGTTACCGGTTGTTGGGGTGGAAGCTCAGGCTGCAGATTTACCGTGTATTTTTTCAGCAAGTATTACAAGAGAAATAGGATTGTCTAGCAGAGCAAAATTTGTATCAACAAAAAATAAAGAGCAGTGGATAAGCGAAATAAAAAAGGCAATGGAAGATAAAAAAAGGAAAGATACCTCGGAATTAATTAAAAATAACAATTATGATATAGAGATAGAGGCTGTGAAGTTAGAAAATAAGTATATTGAATTGGCAGGAGAGACGAAGTAGTGAAGATAGGAATATTAACACATCATTATATAAATAATTATGGTGCATTTCTTCAAGCATGGGCATTATGTGATGCAATACAAACCATGTGTCCTAATGACGAGGTGGAAATAATTGATTATGTGAATTTAAAACATAAGGTAATAAATACATTTGGTTGGTTTAGATTTTATAAAGATAGAGAAAACTTAAAATGTTGGAGAGAAAAGATAAAATTACCGAAAACTTTTTCAAGAGCAAGACAAAAAGAAATGAAGTTGAGTAGACGTTGCTACAAAGTTGAGCAAGTTAATAAGCTAGAGTATGATGTTATTATCATAGGGAGTGATGAGGTTTGGAATTTTAAAGACTCAAAGGCATATGATCCTATTAAATTCGGCATAGGATTGAAGTGCAAGAAGTTAATTGCTTATGCGCCTAGTGTTGGACAAGCAACTTTTAAGGAAATGCCTAAATGTATAGAAGAGGGAATTAAAAAATTTTCAGCAATTTCGGCTCGTGATGATTTGTCATTTGAATTAGTAGAAAAAGTAGCAGGGAAGAGTGCAATAAGAGTTTTAGATCCAACATTTCTTTCAAAATTTCCTATGAAAAAAATAAAAGTAAATAAACCATATATTTTATTTTATTACTGCGATAAACTTCCAAAAAGAATTAAAGAGCAAATATTAAAATACGCAAAAGAAAATCAAATGGCAGTTTATGGTGCGGGAGAGTGTGATAAGCAATATACAAATATTACAGTAAATTTGACTCCGTTTGAATGGGTAGGAATGTTTAGAAATGCTCGTTTTGTTTTTACTGGAACTTTTCACGGAACAGTATTTTCAATTTTAAATAAAAGGCAATTTAAAGTATATTTGACGAACGAAAGTAGAATAAAAAAAGTGGGCGCACTTTTAAGAGAATTAAAAATTGAAAATAGGATTATGGAAAGTGAATTTAAGTTTGATTTGCAAAAAATGGGAAACGAGATAAATTATGAGAAAGTTTATAATATTATAGATAAAAAGAAAAGGGAAAGTTTACAATTTTTAGAAGACGCTATTAGGAGATAGAAATGAAAATAGGTATATTAACACACCATTATGTAAAAAATTATGGAGCCTTTCTACAGATGAAAGGAATGTATGAGACAGTTAGAGAGCTGTATCCAGATGCAGATGTGAAAATAATAAATTATACAGTAAAGAAGCACTGGATGAAAAATATTATACACATCCTTCATTACAGGGTTGGAATAGATTCAATTCCGACATATTTTCAAAAAGTAAAACAATTAATGGTATTCACAAAATATGAAAGAAGTATACCTAGAACTAACAAAGTAAAAACTGCAACAGATATAAACAAGTTAGGATTAGATATGATTATTTTGGGAAGCGATGAGATATGGAACTGGTATGGCTCAGGATATAACAAACTTAAGTTTGGAGCTGGGCTAGAGGCGGATACGATTATATCATATGCACCAAGTGTAGGGTCTGTGACGGATAAATCGATTATACCAGAAGAATTAAAAATAGGCATAGAAAGGATGAGTAGAATTTCGTGCAGGGATAGTGAAACTATAAAGTTTGTAATGCGAGTAACGAAAAGAAGTGCAGTAAAACTTTTAGATCCAACATTTTTATACAATTTTGATTTGGATATAAAAAGAGAAAATATAAAGGAGAAGAAAGAAAAATATATCCTTATTTATGATTGTAAACTTACATCTGATCAAGTTTCAGAACTTAAAAATTATGCTACTATTAACAATATGAAAATAATAGGAGCAGGTGATTATAAAAAATATTATGATGAAGTTACAATTTGCTTGTCGCCATATGAATGGGTAAATTTATTTAAAGGAGCAGAAAGAGTAATTACAGGAACATTTCATGGAACTGTATTTTCGATAAAGTATAAAAAGCAATTTGTATGCTATCCGACAGAGAAAAATAGGATAAATAAGATAACATCATTGTTGGAAGATATGGACTTAAAAAATAGATGGCTTGAATTAGGAAAAGAAGAAAAATTTATCGATATGTTAGAAAAACCGATTGATTATACAAAAGCTTATTGTTATATAGAGAACAAGCAAAAGGAAGCAAAAGCTTTTATTCAAGGAGAGTAATTGCAATGGAAGATATTGTATTATATGAAGATAAAAGATATTGTTGTGGCTGCGGGGCGTGTAAAAACGTATGTCCTAAACATGCGATACATATGAAAGAAGATGAATATGGTTTTGTATATCCTGAAATAGATAATGATTTATGTGTTAAATGTGGAATGTGTAAGAAAGTTTGTGGATATCAAAATACACCTGAATTTAATAAAGTAAAAAAAGTGTATGCGGTGGCATCGAAAGATGAAGAGACACTTAAAAAGTCAGCATCAGGTGGTGCTTTTGCAGAATATGCAAAAAGTGTTTTGAATAATAATGGGGTTGTGTATGGTGCAACGATGTTAAATGAAAATGGTGAGTTTAATCCAAAACATATTCGAATTACAAGAGTAAGTGAAATTGAAAAAATTCAAGGTTCGAAATATGTACAAAGTAGTATTGAGGACATTTTTAAATTATTACAAAAGGATTTAGATAATGGTGTTGAAGTATTATTTTCAGGGACACCTTGTCAAATTGCAGCGATAAAGACATTTCTTAAGAAAGAATACGCAAATCTTTTTCTTGTAGAAATAATTTGCCATGGAGTTCCAAGTAAAAGATTTTTTAATGATTATATTAAAAATTTAGAAAGAAAAGGCGATAGGAAGGTTACAAAGTTTTGGTTTCGAGATAAGAGTAAGGGACAAGGTAAGACAATCAAGATTATATTTAGTAATGGAAAAAAGTATATTGTTAATGGCGATATAATGTCATATACAGGATTGTTTTCTAAATCATTAACACATCGAATAAATTGTTATACGTGTCCTTTTGCACAAAATGATAGAATTGCTGACATTACGATGGGTGATTATTGGGGATTTCATGAAGAATATCCAGAGTACAATCAAAAGAAGGGCTTGACTAATTTGACGGGAATATCATGTGTTTTAGTTAATACAGATAAAGGAATGGAATTAAATGAAAGAATTAAAGATAATTTTATTATTTTAGAATCGGAATTCAAAAAGGTTGAAAAACATAATGAACAATTGTATATACCATCGAAATACAATGAAAATAGGGAGAAAATTTTAGAAGGGTATAAAGAGGAAGGATATGGTTTTGTAGAAAAATTTTATTATAAACATTATAAAAAAAGTATTCTAAAAAATGTTATTTCATCATTTATACCTAAAAAAACTAAGCAAACGATTAAAAGAATTATTGGAAAAATAAAAAAATAGGGGAGATAAAGATAATGGAGAAAGTTTTGGTAAGTATAGTTGTACCAGTATTTAATGTAGAAAGATATTTAGAAAAGTGCGTGGAGAGTTTACTTAAACAAACATTAAGGAATATTGAAATAATATTGGTTGATGATGGCTCGAAAGATTCAAGTGGGCTAATATGTGATAAATTAGCAAAGAAAGATGGTAGAATCAAGGTTATTCACAAACAAAATGCCGGATTAGGTTTGGCAAGAAATAGTGGCATGGAACTTTGTACAGGTGAATTTATTGGGTTTGTGGATTCCGATGATTATGTAGACATAAATATGTATAAAACATTGTATGATTGTGCAGTGAAAAACAAGGCAGATTATGTACGATGTGAAAATTTGATAGTTGATGAAAATGATTGTATAGTAGATAACAGTATGTATGCGTTAAAGGAGGGAAAATATGAAAAAGAAGATATTATTCAAAAATTAGTTTGCCCTATGTTTGGTAAAGAACTTAATGAGGGAAAAGAGGCACATATTGGTATAAGTGTATGGAGAGCAATATATAAAACCCAAATAATTAAGGATAATAGTATCGTTTTTCCATCAGAGAGAAAGGTCATATCAGAAGATATACCGTTTAATTTAGATTTTTTGATGAAAGCTAAAGTTGCATATGTAGTAAAAAAACAATTCTACTATTATGTAGTTAGGAAAGAATCTTTAACAAAAGTATTTAGAGAGGACAGATTTGAAAAAGAAAAAAGCTTATATTATTATCTTAGTAAAAAATTAAGTTATTATGGATTATTAGAACAATGTAGTAATAGAATTAAAAGATTTACGTTGGATAGAAGTAGAAGGTGCATTAAAGGAATTTTGAACAATAAAAGATATTCAATAATAAAAAAGCATAATATAGTCAAAGAAATTTTAAATGATGAAATATTTGATGAAATGTTTGAAAAATTAGAAATAAGAAAATTTCCATTAAAGTACAGAATAGTAGCTAATGTTATGAAATACCGTTTAGTGTTTTTACTGATAATATTAGGTAAAAAATTGTAAGAGGTGAAACTGTGAAAATAAAAATATCTACAATTTATATAATTATATTTTGTATAGCTTTTATTCCTACAGGAGGAATATTTGGAATCGATTTAAATTATTGGATAAAATATATTTTGGGTGCAGTATGGTGTGTATTGGGAATCCAATTGATATCAAATAGAAAGAACAAAGCGAGAGATGGAGGAATTTTAAGAAATTATTATGGTTTTCTATTAATTCCGTTCATTGTTATGCTTATACATCTTCCAATTGTGTATTTTATATACAATCAACATTTTGACGGTGCAGTATTTAATAGAATTATAAGCTATTTTGTTCAAAGATGCATTTTATTAGCAATACCAATTGTAGCAGCATTATATTTTAAGCTGAATTCTATTAAGTACACTTTTTATGCATTATGTATAGACTATTCACTTGTAATTATGAATGCAATTATTAAATATGGAATTGGAAACTTTGTGAAATTTGCATTATCAGCATGGAGAGATGAGTGGAATGAATGGCAAGCTTCTAATAGCATAGCCTCAGCATTGGAGGTGCATGATTTAACATTTGCAATAGGCTTTTTTGTGTTATATTATTTACTATTTTCTGAACAAAAAAATAAAGTAAAAGATGTAAAGCTATGGATAGCATTTCTTTATATGTGGCTTGGATTTAAAAGAATTGAAATGTTGGCAATTTTGATTGCGATTATTGTAATGAAAGTGATGTTAAAAAAATGTGCTAAAAAAAAGATTAATATAAAAAGTGCAATAATTAATGTGGGATTGATAGTGGTTTTTATTGCTTTTATAGCAATAGTTAAGAGCAATGAAATTCAAGATTTGGCTTTACAGTATGCTATTAATTTTAATGGCAGATTACATAGTTATGCTCTGTTGAAAGATTATTATTCGATGTCACTTTTGTTTTTAGGACGCGGGTACTGTTATTCTACATTAGTATTAGACAGATTACAAGATTTGTCTATTATTCATAGTGATATATTGAAATCATTTGTTGATTATGGTTTTATAGGATTTTGTTTATGGATTAGTTATTATGTATATTTTTTACCTAAAAAATTTATAAACGAGTCAAAGTCATCAATGTCTAAAAAAACAGCAATAATAATGATTACATTTTCTATATATGCAATGATAACATATTTGACGGACAATACTAATGTATATTTTTGTTTTCAAACGGCATATTTGTTGATACCATTTGCCGTGCTTTTTGAAGGAATGAAGAGAGAATAGAGGGAGAAAGCAATATGTTTTTGTTTACTAATAAGTCAGACTTAAGAAAGTGTATTAAATATGAGAAAAAACTATTATTTTCAGGGATTGATAGAAAAGGAATAGTAAAATATGTAATTACAAATAATCATTTAGTTGAAATATCTAAATATCAAAAATTTTTAAGAAAAGAAAATTATTATAGACATAAGAAAAATATTGTGTCAAAAATTTTGGAATTATACTATACGAAAAAAAAGAACAAATTAGGAAACAAATTGGGCTTTTATATAGGTGGTGATGTTTTTGATGTTGGATTAGTTCTTTTTCATCACGGGACCATTATTGTTAATGGAAATGCAGTAGTTGGGAAAAATTGCAAATTGCATGGAAATAATTGTATTGGCAATAATGGAAAGGACTCTTGTGCACCTATTTTAGGAGATAATATCGATATTGGTTTTGGCGCAAGTATTATTGGAAATGTAAAATTGGCTAGTAACATAAAAATAGGTGCAGGTGCAGTAGTAACAAAATCTTTTAGTGAAGAAGGAATTACATTAGTTGGGGTACCAGCACATAAGAAACAAATTTAAGGTGTAAAGAATGAAGGAATTAATAACAATTATTGTGCCTGTGTATAATGTTGAAAGACAAATAACTAGGTGTATAAAGAGTTTATTGGAACAAACATATGAAAATATTGAAATTCTGTTAGTTGATGATGGGTCGACAGATCAATCTTTAGAAATATGTAAGAAATATGAAAAAGTTGATAATAGAATAAATGTTATAACAAAGAAAAATGGAGGTGTGTCATCTGCAAGAAATTGTGGAATAAAAAATGCAAAAGGTAAGTATGTATGTTTTTTTGATTCGGATGATTGGGTAGATAAAGATATATGTAAAAAATTAATGACTAGGGCAAAAGAAACTAATGCACAGATGGTTATATGTGGATTCTCAGAAATAAAAGAAGACGGACAAAAAAAAGACCACTTCCCTTGTAAAAAAGAAGACGAGTTATGTGAAGATTATTTAAAAATTTGTAAGGATATTGTTATAACGCGAATTGTAAATTCACCATGTAATAAATTATTTTTGAGAGAAAAAATCAGTAAGCTATTCAATCTAAATAGGAATATGGGGGAGGATATGGAGTTTAATTTAGAGTATATTAAAAATATTTCTAAAATTGCATATCTCCGTGAGTGTTTGTATTTTTATGATGTTACAGTAGAAGGATCTTTAACAAAGAACATAGATTTACAAATAAATGCAGCAGTAGAAAACAATGAGATTAGACAAGAGTTCTTTAGAAGTCTGAATATTCCAGAAGAACAGATATATGATGAATATTATAATAGTTTTATATCAATTTTGTTTAGTGTATATCTGAATCAAAGAAGTGAATTTAAGAGAGTATTTAATCGATTATTAAAAGAAGGTAAATATGAACTGGTTGCAGAAAAAATAAAACCTTCTGGATATAAAGAAAAGATAATTAGAATGGCGATAAAATATAAATCTAGTTATTGCTTGAAAAAATTATGCCAATTAAAGGCAAGAAGGAGAAACAAATGAAAAAAATAGGAATTATGACATTTCATACTGCTTACAATTATGGTGCAGTATTACAAGCATATGCATTACAGAATACGTTGATTGAACTTGGAAAAGAAAATGAAATAATTGATTATAAATGTCCAACTTTTATTTCGGACTATTCAACTATTAAAGTAAACAAGGGAATAAAACCTTTCATAAAAAGTGTTCTTAATAGTTTGACTACTGTAAAATTAAAAAAACAGTATGATGAGTTTGCTCAACATAATTTGATTTTAAGTAAAGAAAAATATAACACTATAGATGAATTAAGAAAAGCAAATTTAAAATATGATATGTTTATAACAGGAAGTGATCAAATATTTGATCCTAAATGTGCCGGGTTTGATCCAAGCTATTTTTTAACATTTGTAAATTCAGAAAAAAGAAAAATTTCATATGCTGCAAGCTTTGATAAAATGGAACTACCAGATAATTTGATTGATGAATATAAAAGCAGGATTGAAAGATTTGACTATTTATCTTGCAGAGAGCAGGAGGGAGCAGATATATTAAAACCTTATGTAAATAATAAAATTTATGTTAATGCAGATCCTACGTTGTTGCTTAGTTCAAAAGAATGGGATAAAATTGCAGATGAAGTAGAATTTTCAAATTATATATTTGTTTATCCTGTAGGAGTATCAAAGAAAATGATTGATTTTGCAAAAAAAATTGCAAAAAAGAATAATTGGAAGGTAGTATATTTGGATAGAAATTTGAAATGGCATGATCCAGAAGTAACTTTTTTGCAGATAGCGGGACCGAGTCAATTTATTGGACTGATAAGGAATGCAAATATGGTAGTAACAAATTCCTTTCATGGTGCGGTTTTTTCAATTATATATCATAAACAATTATATGTGGAATTTAAAGAAAATGGAAATGGAAATGCAAGAGTACAAAATCTTATGACGCTATTGGGGGTTCCAAAGCATGCGATGGAACGCTTAAATCCAAATGATGATTATCCAAACGACGAAGATTGGGATAAAATAGATAATAATATCCTTAAGGAAAGAAAACACGCTATTGAATATTTAAAAAATGCGCTAGAATAAAAGGAAATTAATATGCAATTAGATATATTTAAAAATAAAAAAATACTTGTTATTGTACCACATCCTGATGATGAAATAAATCTGGCAGGAGCGTTAATTGCTTCTGCCAATAATATTGCTGAGAGCATACATACTGCGGTGATGACAAATGGAGACTATTACGGAATGTATAGCAGAAGATTAATGGAGATAGATGGTTCAATAAGGAAATTAGGAATTGTATCTGAAAATTTAATATATTTGGGTTATCCTGAAGCAGATTTTGCATCAGCAGATTTTGAGGGGGGGAAAAATATAATATCATATAGAGGTTTAAAACATACATATGCATTAAAAGAAAAACCAGAATATCATTGGTTAAAAACAGGAGAACATGCTTTAATAAATTATAAAAATATAAAAAGTGATATAGAAGCATTAATATCAGATATACAGCCAGATATTATTGTTTATAACGGAAACGATAAGCATGAAGCTCATATTTTGTTATGTAATATTGTTGAAGCGATAATTAAAGAATCGCCACAAATAGTAGGATTAGCGTTAAAAGGCTTTTGCTATGAAACAGCATGGAAAGCACCAAGAGACTATTATGCACAAAATATTTTATCATGTTGCAGAGGAAATGTGACCAATATATATGACAAAGAATGGGGACAGAGAATGAGATTTCCAGTAGACAAAACATGTAGATCAAGAGTTATATGGAATAATAAAATTTATAAAGCTTTAAATGAGCATGCTTCTCAGATTGCAACGATTAATGCAAAAAGTATTATAAACAGTGACTTTTGTTATTGGATATCGGCAAGAAATATAGATATTCAACCGTATATAAAATTGTGTTTTAAAGAAGATTTTGTATATGATTTGAAAATAAAAAGAGATGTTGAATTAAATGAAATTTTGGTGTACGAATATGATGGTGAAAAGAGTAGAATAAGACCATTAAATGAGTTCATTGTTAAGACAAGTGGAGATATTGTATATGAAAAAGGAAAACTCAAATGGAAAGGCAAGCGTAGAAAGGGAAAAATATTCGTAGAAACAAAAGATGGGAAAAGCGATGATAATATTGGAATAGAACTAATCTCATCATACAAAAGTATTATTAATAAATGCTGTAGAAATTTGGAAAAAATCATTGATAAAATATGGTTTATTACATATAGAAAAATGTATAGATATTTTTTGAAAGTTTATTGTATAAAAAAAGAGAATTTGGACGACAAGACAAATTATAATATGTAAAAAATAATGTTAAAATATTATAAAAAGAACGATAAAAATTTTTTTGTTGTTTTAAAGGAGATAGATGGATGAAATCTAAATTAGCGAAAAATATAGTAACAGGTTTTGGGGGACAATTAATTGCGATTGTCTTAGGACTTATTGTACCTAGATTATTAATTACAAATTACGGTTCGGATGTAAATGGATTGTTAAGTACAGTTACTCAAATTTTTACATATATGGCTCTTCTAGAGGCAGGAATAGGACAAGCTGCAAAAAATGCGTTATATAAACCAATAAACGAAAAAAATGTAACAGAAATTAATAATGTAATTTCGGTTGCACGTAGTTATTTTCGAAGAATCACTTTATTATATGGTATTGGAGTAATATTATTATCAATAATTTTACCATTTGTTTTGAAAACAAATATAGATAGTTTTACAGTTTTTTTAATAGTAATGTTTGAAGGATTGTCGGGAGTTGTTTCATTTTATTTTATCCAAACACCTTCGATATTAATAAGTGTTGATGGTAAAAATTATGTTAATAACGAAATTACATTGGTAAATAAAATAGTAAGTTATATAATTAAAATTGTAATGGCAAGTATGGGAATAAAAATAGTATTTTTACAGTTCGCATATTTTTTGATTACGATAGCTAAGGTATTCTTTTATGAATATTATTTTAGGAAAAAGTATAAATGGATAAAATTTCAAAAATGTAAAAAAGAGGAAAAATTAAAAGATAGAAATTCATATATAATTACTGAAATAGCATGGACCATTTTTTCATCCACAGATATGATTGTTTTATCTATGTTTGTTAGTACACAATTATCAAGTGTATATTCAATTTACAATATGATATTTGTCAATCTAAATATGTTGTTAAGTGCTGTTTATAATAGTTTAAATTATATGTTGGGTTATTCATATCATGGTGGTATAAAAAAATATGAAAAAATGCATGATTCGTTTACTACCATTTTTCTTGGAATTATGACAATTTTGATGTCGGTTTGTTATATATTGACTGTACCATTCGTTAATTTGTATACAAGAGGAGTAACTGATATTAATTATAACTATAATCAATTACCATTATTGTTCTGTCTAGTACAATTATTGTCGTGGTCAAGATATGTGAGTGGAAATTTGACAGGGTTGGCAGGATATGCAAAAGAAACAAGTTATATATCTTTAGTGGAAGCGTTATTAAATGTGTCGCTATCTATTTTATTGGTACATAAGTTTGGAATTGTAGGAGTACTTTTTGCAACGGTAATAGCATTACCTTTAAAGATTATTTGGTGTTCATATGTATCGGATAAAAAGGTTATGCATAGATCTTATTTAAAAACAATATCTATTATAGGGATAAATTTTGTTTTTTTTGCAGTAGTTGTGATTGGCTCAAAGTTTTTGAAACCAATGATTAATAATTATTTGCAGTTTGCAGTGTGGGGGGTAATGTTAACAGTTATATTTGGAGTTATATGTACGAGTTTGAATTTAGCGGTTAACCGAGAATGTTATAAAATTATAAGGAAGTATATTATAAAAAATGGAAACAAAAGTTTACGCAGCAAGAATCAAAGATAAAGAAGAGCTACTGGCAAGTTCATCGGGTGGTATTTTTACAGCGGTATCTGATTTGGCAATATCGGAAGGAGATGCAATTGTATCTGCAGTATATAATTATAGTAGCAATAGAAATGAGTTTACATTGTATACTAGTAAGGCAGAAAGAGATAAAGCAAGGGGCTCTAAATATATGCAGGCAATACCTGGAGACTCATACATAACGGCAGAAGAATGGCTTAAAAATAATAAAGGAAAAGTTTATTTTTTTGGTATGGGGTGTCAAGCAGATGGCTTCAGAAAATTTGCAAAAAGTAGAGGTCTAAAGGATAGAGTAGTTATAATAGATATTATATGCCACGGTGTACCATCTCCTAAAATATGGAATGATTATATAGGCGGAAAGATAGAATATGTTACATTTAAGGATAAAACAGATGGTTGGAAGAAACCAAGAGCATTCATAATACGAAATGGGGAAAAAGAAGAAATTTCAGAGTATGATAGGATATTTTATGGAGATTGGGCGTTAAGACCTTCTTGTTATAAATGCCGTTATGCAACGACAGAAAGAAAAGTAGACATTACAATAGGAGACTATTGGGGAATAGATAGGATTATGCCTGACTTTTATTCTCCGGATGGAAATTCATTAGTTCTTATTCATAGTGATAAGGGAATGGAGTTGTGGAAGAAAATTCAAAGCAAATTAGAGTATAAAGAAAGTGATTTAGTTGAGTGTATTCAACCAAATTTGGCACATCCTACAAATGAACCATTAAATAGAGTTGAATTTTGGAGTGATTATAAAAAGGGTGGGATAGATAGAATATTAAAAAAATATGCATCGGAAAAGATGAAAACTAAAATTGTTAAGAAACTTAAAAGAGTGGTCAAAACTATAAAAAATAGATGAGTAACATTTAAAGTGATGTAGTAGTTAGAAGGTGGTGCTTATGATAAATAAGAAAGTTCCTATTTTATATAAATTAAAGGAAGAGTGCTGTGGTTGTTCGGCGTGTTATGCAATATGTCCAGTGAAAGCTATAAGGATGGAGGAAGACGAAGAAGGATTTGAATATCCATTAATAGATGAACATATTTGCCTGAATTGTAAAAAATGCATTATGGTTTGTCCGTTTAAAATTTAGAAAATGGAACAAAGCTATTCATATAGAAGAAAATAAATGAATAGGATTGATAAATAAGGGAGAAATAAATGAATAGTATTTATATTGGAATTTGTAAAATAATAAGAAACGTACTTATTGCTCTTTATCAACCATTTGTTGCAACAGTATTTTTTTCGTTCATTGCAATGTTTATATTTATATATGCAAAGGAACATAATTGGGGCAAAAAGGATTTGACAAAAAATATATGTCTGACATGGATATCTTATTTTAAAAAAAGTTGTGAGTTTAGAAGAGTATTTTTTCTTGTGGTCTGTTCAATGTTAATTTTATCAAGAACGGTTTTTTATAGAGATATATGGACAAATCCATTAAGTGATATTATGGGAGGCTGGGGATTGTATGACGTAGATGGAAATTTGACTACGGAAGCAATAGAAAATCTTATGTTATTTATTCCATTTACGGTTTTGCTTTTATGGGCATTTAGAAAGGAACTTTTAGGAGAAAAACCAGAAATAAGAAAGACTCTTTGGATAGCAACTAAAACAGTCGGAATTTTTTCTTTTGGAATCGAGTTTTCTCAATTGTTGTTCCACCTTGGTACGTTCCAGATATCAGACTTGGTGTACAACACGCTGGGCGGAACCGTTGGCGGCGCGGTGTACTATGTGATATATAGGGTTAGGCATAAAGGGGAATGATGAATAAGAATGATGTGTGGGCAGGTTTTGTTGGGGAGCAGGGCTTGCTCATTTTTTATTTTTGCTTTATTTACAAAGAGAGATAACGAAATATTAAAATTACTAAAAAATATCATACAAAATAATCAAAAATAATACAGATATAAAAGAATATTTGGATTGGTTGGGAGAATAGTATAAAAAATAGAGCCCTCTAGCTTAGGGTAGTTGTCACCCACCTCCCATACTGGTATGATAGGTACCAGAAGGAAAGGTGATTGATATGAGTTACGCAAAATATCCAAAGGAAATGAAGGAAGCAGTAGTGTCGAGAATAATGTCAGGAGAAGAAACGATAAGTGACATAGGAAGAGACACAGGAATAAACATTAACACGTTGTACAGATGGAGAGATGCAGCCCAGAAAAAAAGGACTGTCAGCAACTACCAAGTACAAGAATGCTGATAAATGGAGCAGTCAGGACAAGTTCACTGTTGTATTGGAAACAGCAAATCTGTCGGAAATAGAATTTTCAGAGTATTGCAGACAGAAAGGAATTTATCCAGAACAGGTAAGGGAATGGAAGGAAGCCTGCATTAATGTAAATGATAATGCAAAGGAAAACAACACAAGGGCAAATAAGGAACTTCGAGAAATAAAGAAAGAGGAGGAAAAAATAGAGAAGGATCTTGCAAGAAAGGAAAAGGCACTGGCAGAAACAGCAGCCCTATTGGTATTGAGAAAAAAAGAAAATGCGATTTGGGGGATGGATGAAGAGGAAGAATGATCAACGCTTCAGATCGCAGACAGGCAGTGGAGTTGATCAGTGAGGCAGTTAAGGAAGGAGCAGCCCTGTACAAGGCATGCCGAGAGCTGGGAATAAGTAAGAGAACCTATAACCGTTGGAAAAACACAGACAACGCTTATATAGACAAACGCACAACATGCGAAAGACCTGAGCCACAAAATAAAATGACACAGGAAGAAAAAGAACAGATATTGGAGATTTGTAATTCAGAGGAGTTTGCTTCAAAGTCACCGAGTGAAATAGTTCCAATACTAGCAGACATAGGAACATAAAAGAGAGACCATTAGTGTTACATTCAGACAATGGAAGCCCAATGAAGGGAGCAACAATGCTGGAAACACTGTATGCCCTGGGAATTACACCGTCAAGAAGCAGACCAAGAGTAAGTAATGATAATGCATATGCAGAGAGTCTGTTTAAGACATTAAAATATGTACCAGACTATCAGCCACAGAGATTTAAAACACTGGATGAAGCCAGAGTGTGGGTGAGGAACTTTGTGAATTGGTATAACAATGAACATCGTCATAGTGGAATCAATTATGTTACACCAGAGCAAAGACATAATGGAGAAGACCGTGAAATATTGGAAAAACGAAAAGAAGTGTATACGAAAGCAAAAGAGAAACATCCTGAAAGATGGTCAGGAGAAATAAGGGACTGGAGTTTTTCAGAGGAAGAATGGTTGAATCCAAAGCAGAAAAAGGAAACAGAAAACGGGGCAAAGGCCTCATAGATTTTAAAGAAAGGAAAGTTGGGAGGGTGACAACCACCCAAAAAAATTCCGATTAATAAAAGAATGATGTGTCTTGTATTTTTTATAACAGGATAGCGATTTATGAACATTAGAGTACATGGAATTACAGAAATAGATATTCCGTTATATTCAAGATTTGCTTCCTCGCTATTTGTAATGATAAGACATTTTGAATTCGGGATAAATCCCTGAAGTTTAGTAAAAGCTCTGGTTTCACGTTCGCGTGTGTCTATATATCAAGAACTTGCAAACTTACTTGGATTGCAAGTTTTTCGGAAGGAACATAAATACGTTAAAATTGTCTTGCGTACAAGACAAAAATGAATCCGAATTGTTTTCTGTATGTATTAATATATGCAGTTATCTTCAATATATTCTCAAGATATAAGTTAATATTCAGTCAAGCAAATAAGATTTGAAAGATATGTTAAATATAGCTTAAAATATATGTTATACTTGTAACAAAGATTTAAAGATTTGTGAAAGAGATAAAATGTTATGGTAAATATAAATTTAAGAACTTATTATACGGCAATAGAACTTATTAGAAATTTTGTAAATAATAAGACAATTGAAAAAGATTTTCTTAATGAGAGAATTATGAATATGCCGGATGAAGAAAATTCTCAGGAAAAAAATGAGAATACTGGGGAAGAAGCTTCGATGGCTAATAAGGCATATAAAGAAAATTCTCAGGCAACGAATAATGCAGGGAAAAATAATTCGGAGGCTAACAATATAGGAAGATTTTATTATATTGCAAAGAAACATAATCTTGTTTCGCTCATGGCACAAGCTATGGAGAAGATGGGATTTGAGTCTGATAGTGATATTTGGAAATGTTGGTTAAAGGAGAAGAATCAGCTTATTTACAAAAGCGTTCTCATGGATGTAGAGCGTGAGGCAATTCAGGATTTTTTTGAGGAAAATAATATTTGGTACATGCTTCTTAAAGGAATGGTTATAAGAAAGTATTATCCTGCTCCGGAACTTAGAGAAATGGCTGACAATGATATTTTATTTGATAATAAATATTCTAAAGAAGTCTATGATTTTATGACAGCAAGAGGATATAAATCTGACGACTATAACAAAGGATATCATGACGAGTATTTGAAACCGCCTGCTTATAATTTTGAAATGCACAGGCAGTTGGTCAGCTCAAAGGAAAGACCTAAGTGGTATGAATATTATAAAGATGTTAAGTCAATTTTGATAAATGATGCAAATGGCAAAAATCAGTTTTATTTTTCTGATAATGATTTTTATGTTTATTTTATAGTGCACACATATAAGCATTTTCTTAATAGTGGCATGGGCTTAAGAACTGTTTTGGATGTTTATTTGTATCTTAATAATTTACAGGATAAGCTTGATTTTGATTATATTGAGGAGCAGCTAAAGAAGCTTGATGCTTATGATTTTGAGCAGACATTTAGAAGTCTTGCCTTTAAAATGTTTGGGGAGAATGCTAAAGAAGGCAATGCGGCAGCAGATGAGTTGCAGGATTCATTTGATGCTAAAGAGCAGGATATGTTGCGAGAGTCATTTGACGCTAAAAAACAGGACAAGTTATGTGGCTCATTTGATGCTAAAGAGCAAGACAAGTGGTGGAATTCATTTGATGATAAAGAACATGATATGTTGTCATATATTTTTGACGCCGGAACATACGGAAATTTGGAAAATAGTGTGGCCCACAAGATGGGGTATACTAAGGGTGAGAAGAAGAAAGCATCCGATAAAGTAAAATACATATTCCGCAGACTTTTCCCTTCAATGGATACAATCGAGGAATTTTTCCCATTCTTTTACAAGCATAAATGGGCAATCCCATTCTTGTACATTTATAGAATCGGCAAAATTCCATTTACACGAAGAAAGAAAGTCGCGGGTGAGCTTCGGGAAGTTTTTAAGAAGTAGTAAAGGTAAATGAAGTTGAGAATACATATGCAATTATCTGGGAGAATTGTTCTGTAATAATCAAAGATGGAAGAATTGAAAATAGTAATGTAATGTCAAGTGGGACTAAAGCTGGACTTGAAATATCTTATATAATAACATCACTTATATGTAATATGCATGATTTATATTATTGTGATGAGTTATTTTCATTTGTTAATAGTGACATTGAGAAGGCATGTTTATCGATTATAATAGATAAGCTTAAAGGGAGAAAACAGTTGTTTTTCACAACCCACAATTCTGATATTTTAGATATGCAGTTACCAAAACATGCCTATTCATTTTTGAAAAAGGATATGTCAGATGATGAAACAACAATAAAATGTATTAGTGCGTCTAAGTATTTAAAAAGGAATACAGATTCGCTGAAAAATGCTGTTGAAAATGATTTGTTTTGTACTGCTCCGGAATTAAATAGAATATATGAAATTGCTGATTTATAGTTAGGGTGGTGCGGGATGAGAAAAAATGGAATATACCAATATTATGTAGAGGGTGAAGATGATAAAAAACCAAAGCAGGGCTGGCACTTGTGCCAGCCCTGCTTTAATCATACACCTTGAAGAGTGCATATCTAATTAAAACTTAAAAGTATCCTTTAAGCCTACCCATAACTGATCTTTATCGCTAAGGTTGAGTGCTGTTCCGTCTTCTAACTTATAGCCTTCGCCGCTTGCAGTTCCTTTGTATTCGCCAACAAGCTGTGGCCATTTAATTCCAATTTCAGGATCATTCCAAGCAAGTCCGCCTTCATCACCAGGATGATAGAAGTCTGTACATTTGTAGCAGAATTCAGCAAGGTCTGAAAGTACTAAGAAACCATGAGCAAATCCTTCTGGAATGTAGAACTGTTTCTTGTTTTCCTCAGTAAGTTCAACACCAAACCATTTTCCGTATGTTTCTGAATCGCTTCTTAAGTCAACAGCTACATCAAATACGCTGCCCTTTACAACTCTAACTAATTTGCCCTGTGGAAATTCTTTTTGGAAATGAAGACCACGGAGAACACCCTTAGTAGAACTTGACTGATTATCCTGTACAAATACCATATCAAGTCCGGCTTCCTGCATATCTTTCTGGTTGTATGTTTCCATAAAATATCCTCTTGCATCACCGTGTACTGTTGGTTCGATAACGCATAATCCTTTGATTCCACCTGCATTTTTTTCAACTTTAATCTGTCCCATTTTTATTTACTCCTTATTTATAAAATATTTTGATTTTTACAAACTTTCAATATCAAGTTCTTTTAAATATCTGCTAACAGCATCCTGCCATGTTGGAAGTGGAGTGAATCCATTTTCAACTAATTTGCTCTTGTCGAGACGGCTGTTAAATGGACGTTTTGCTTTTGAAACGCCGTATTCAGCAGTTGTGACAGGTGTAACAGTAATGTTTTTTTCACTGTATCTGTCATAACCCATTTCAGTAGCCTGCTTAAAAATTTCTTTTGTGAAATCCCACCAACTGATGTAACCACCTTCGTTTGTTGCGTGATAGTATCCATATTTGTCAGTTACAATCATAGATACTAATAATTTAGCAAGGTCAAAAGTGTAAGTTGGAGTTCCAATCTGGTCTGAAACAACCTTTAACTGGTCATGATTCTTGCCAACTTTAAGCATTGTCTTGATAAAGTTATTTCCGTTTTTACCAAATACCCATGCGATTCTTACGATAAAATATTTGTCTAATGTATTTGCAACAGCTAATTCACCATCGAGTTTTGTCTGACCGTAAACGTTTTGAGGTGCATAATCTTTGCAATCAGGCTGCCAAGGTTCTGTTCCTTCTCCGTTAAACACATAATCAGTTGAAATGTACATCATTTTTATATCAAGTTCCTTACAAACGTTAGCAATATTCTGTGTTCCGTTTACGTTTACAAGTTTAACTTTTTCCTGCTTATCTTCATCTTCAGCAGCGTCAACGGCTGTCCATGCAGCACAGTGAATTACTGCGTCAGGATTAACTTCTTTGATGACTTTATCTACAGAAGCCTTGTCTGTGATATCCATTTCTTCGATATCAACACCAACTGCTTCAATATTTTTCTCTTTTAATTCATTTACTACGTCAAATCCTAATTGACCTTTAACTCCTGTTACGAGAACTTTCATATTTACTCCTTTTTGATATTGTAATTATGCCAGTGGTAAAAGGTTTAAGACCACATAAGCTTGCTTATAAGTGGGTAAAAGACCTTTTGCCCCGGGCATCTTGTGATTTTAAAATTACATATATTTTAGTGTATACCATTGAATTATGAAAAATCCTGTTTCCAGGGAAGAAAACAGGATTTTCATTTAGGCAGACATATTATCTGTTGCCATACATTTTTTCATAATAATTCTGATATTCTCCGGAAATGATAGTTTCCCACCATTCTTTGTTGTCAAGATACCACTGAATTGTCTTCTTGATACCATCAGCAAATTTTGTTTCAGGTAACCATCCAAGTTCGTTGTGAATCTTTGTTGGGTCGATAGCGTAACGCATATCGTGTCCCTTTCTATCAGCTACATATGTGATAAGGCTTTCTGGTTTGCCTAATTCTTTACAAATAATCTTAACGATATCGATGTTTGTCATTTCATTGTGACCACCAACATTGTAAACTTCACCAACTCTACCTTTGTGGATAATTAAGTCGATTGCACGGCAGTGATCTTCTACATATAACCAGTCACGAACGTTTTCGCCCTTGCCATATACTGGAAGTGGTTTGTCATTTAATGCATTAGCAATCATAAGTGGAATCAATTTCTCTGGGAAATGATATGGTCCGTAGTTATTTGAACATCTGCTGATTGTTACAGGAAGTCCATATGTTCTGTGATATGCTAATACTAATAAGTCAGCAGCAGCTTTTGATGAACTGTATGGGCTACTTGTGTGAATTGGTGTTTCTTCAGTGAAGAATAAGTCAGGTCTGTCAAGTGGTAAATCACCATAAACTTCATCAGTTGATACCTGATGATAACGCTTGATGCCGTATTTTCTACAAGCATCCATAAGAACTGCAGTTCCTAAAATATTTGTGTTTAAGAATACTTCAGGGTTTTCGATTGAACGGTCAACATGGCTTTCTGCAGCAAAGTTAACAACGATGTCCGGATGTTCTTCTTCAAATAATTTATATACAGCTTCTCTATCTGTGATGTCTTCTTTTACAAAACGGAAATTTGGATTGTCCATAACTGGAGCAAGTGTTGAAAGATTTCCTGCGTATGTGAGGCAGTCAAGACAAATAATACGGTAGTCCGGATATGTGTTTAACATATGGAATACAAAGTTACTTCCGATAAATCCGGCACCGCCGGTTACGATAATGTTCATAATAATTCTCCTTAATTGTGTAAATTTTCTTTTTCTAATAACATGAATGTTATTGCTTAGGGAAATACCCTGTTTATCAAACTAAGTTTTCAAAGAAAACAAAGTTTTAATTAGTGAAGTACGTCCATGTATTTTTCATCAAGTACATCTTTTAAATACTGGCCATACTGATTTTTCTTTAATATTTCATAAACTTTAAGAACGTCTTCTCTTGAAATCCATCCGTTAAGGTAAGCGATTTCTTCAAGACATGCAATTTTTCTATGCTGATGTGTTTCAACAGTCTTAACAAAGTTAGTTGCTTCAACAAGACTTTCATGTGTTCCTGTATCTAACCAAGTGAATCCTTGTCCTAAAAGTTCAACATTTAATTCGTTGTTTTCTAAGTAGATTCTGTTCAAATCAGTGATTTCTAATTCACCTCTAGCACTTGGCTTAAGGTTTTTAGCATATTCAACAACCTTATTATCATAGAAATAAAGACCTGTAACGCAGTAGTTACTCTTTGGCTGTGCAGGCTTTTCTTCTATAGAAATAGCCTTACCTTCTTTGTCAAATTCTACGATACCAAATCTTTCAGGATCGTCAACATAGTAACCAAATACTGTTGCACCTTTTCCACTTTCTGCATTTTCAACAGCAGCTTTTAAACGCTTCTTAAGTCCGTGACCTGCAAAAATGTTATCACCAAGAACCATGGCAACACAATCATCACCAATAAATTCTTCACCGATTACAAATGCCTGAGCAAGTCCGTCCGGGCTAGGCTGAACCTTATAAGAAAGGTTAACACCAAACTGATGTCCGTCGCCAAGTAATTCCTGGAAACGAGGAGTATCCTGTGGTGTAGAAATGATTAAAATATCACGAATGCCTGCATTCATTAAAACTGACATTGGATAATAAATCATAGGTTTGTCATAAATAGGAAGTAACTGTTTAGAAGTTACCATTGTGAGAGGGTAAAGACGTGTGCCTGAACCACCTGCTAAAATAATACCTTTCATAGTATATCTCCTTTGTTTAATCAAATTTTGCTTAAGTAGAATTTGATGATGATAAAATTATCGTAGCAATATCCGGTTGCACGATTTTTGCAACAATATTAGTTGATAAAATTTATCAATTCAACAATATTAGTTCGCACGATTTTAAATATCATAAAACATTCTACTTTGAAAGCAATAAAACTGTCTGACTCAAATGTTAAGTATATAATAAAAGGTGACGTAACGTCACCTTCAAGTATTTTTTTCAATTTTTTTGAAATTTAATAAAAAATTCATATTTAATTGCACTATTTTATGCAAATTTGATACATATGGTGCGATATTTTAGATTCTTGAAGCTATTATTTGCTAAGATTGTTCACTTATACCATAAGTAACAGTTATCTTTTACATTTTATTGAGTCTTATATCAGATTTCATAATTAAGGAAAAGAAATTTTATGCTTAGGGGTACAAAGTTGTACCCTTGTAAAACCTTAAGTTAACTTTAGGGTACAGAGTTGTACACTAACTTATTTTTGTTTTTGCTAAATGCCATCATTTATTTCACGCAAACAAATATTCCGGCTTCTTTAGTGATATGGAAAGGTGTTTTTGTTCTCTGCTCGACAAAATCTTTGAATTCCTGATATTTGCTGAGAATATATTCATTCTGGTTTCCGTGACAGGACAAAATATATTCCATCAATGGCTCAGCCTGGTCAACCTCAAGGTAATCTTCATAAGGCTTCATTTGAATAGAGTTAAAATGAAGTTTAAGAAAATCTTCACCATTATCAAGACCAAATTTTTCATAAAGTTTATTTGATGACAAATTTATACGGTTGTCAAAAGATTTGACAAGTTTGTCAATCTCACACATATGCTTATTTCCGTAAGTGCTACATATGAAACGACCGCCTTTCTTTAGAACTCTGTTGACTTCAGAGAGAGCAGTATCAATATTTTCACAGTAGAAAAGCACATGATTAGCAATTACAAGGTCAAATTCTTCATCTTTATATGGAATATTTTCGCAGTCAAATGTTCCAAAAGAAAATCGTGTGTCAGCAAGTCCGATGGCACGTCTGGTATCACGAATCATTCCCTGAGAAATATCAGAAAGATAAATGTTAATGTCAGCAGGCACTTTGTCCATGTTTTGGGTCCAAAGGGCTCCGCTTCCGCAACCAATTTCCAAAACCTTTATGCCCGGTTGAATATCGTAATTGTCATAAAGCCAGTTAAACCAATGCTGCTCATTATGAGAGTATAGATTATGCAAATTAATTCTGGCAGAAATATTAGAAGCATTCTGATACTGTGTTTTTATGGAATTTTCTGCATTTGTCAAATGAATAAGCTCTAACATCTGGCTCCAGTCAACATGATGTTCCTTTGTTAAGGCGGCTGTTGTGTCTTTAATCGCCTTTTCAACCATTTGCATTTGCTCAATTCTATCCTGAACAAGTTTAAGCTGCATATTCAATGAATTGAGAAGCATTTGCGAATTACTGTCGTCGATTGTGATTTCTCTAATGTCATCCAAAGAAAAACCAAGGTATTTGAGCAAAAGGATTTGCTGTAATCTAACCAAATCCTCATGAGAATAAAATCTTGCTCCGTAATCAGTTATATAAGTTGGTTTTAAAATATTCTGTTTATCGTAATAACGTATTGTTCTCACGGAAACATGTGCCATTTTGGCAAATTCCCCTGATGAATATAAATCATCTTTCTGCATAACAAAATCCTCTCGTTACCATATGTGTTATCAAAAATTTAATCTTGTGTAATCGTAACACAATTAGTAAAAAAACGCCATATTACACAGCAGTACAAAACAAAATCCACATCAAAATATAATTGGTATAACGACATATTGCATAGCATTATAAAGCAAAATTCACATCAAAATTTAATTAGTAAAAAAGGCCATATTGTACAATGGTGCAACGTAAAAATTGTGCTTATTAATATTTGATATAATACCTTTAAAATAGTATAATTAAAGTATTATTTAACGTGTTAATTTTCTAAGTCTGTATTGAGAGTACAGATAGGAAAAATAAAATTTAAGGAAAGGATAAAATTATAAAAACGACCAAATGAATTATTTAGGTCAGATTACAAAATGAGATAAAATTATAGAAAAAATTTAGAAACGGATTAAAAAAATAAAAAGGATTAAAAAGAAAACTAAAGTAATATTAAATTTGAATTTAAGAACAAAATGAAAAACTAAAATATAAATTTATAGGAAAGACAAATAAAATAATTTTATGATTTGCAGTATGGCATAAAGTAACAAATTTATGACTGATAGTATGAAAATAACAAATACGGCAATTATGCAGGGAAAAATTACGGAAAATTTGTTGAAAAGAGGGATGTAGAGATGTTCGGGTATAAACAATTATTAAATTGTATATTTGCATCTGATGATGGAGGTGGAAGGTACCTCGTTTTTAATCAGAACGAAAATACATGGATTCTTCCGGCAGATAAATTGAAATTGGCGATTGAAATGTGTCAGCCTTATTCTAAGAAGGATCAGAAAAGAAGAGATTTAATTTTAACGGTAAAGGATGTTGGATTTGCGCTTCGCAAAATGGGAGTTGAGACAGTTAACTTATTGTTACAGCCACAGTTAAAAGAATATATAGACGGATTAGTTGGAACGGAAAATTATTATGTAGCAGCTTATATGGGAGATATTTCATCTGAATTAAACCAAAAAGTTACGCTACAGATTTTTACGAATGAGAAGATATTGTGCTATTTGAGAATTTCTAATTCTTCTGAAGTTATTAATGTGATGAAGCACGAGATAGATATGATTGACTTTTTGCATGAAAAAGAAGTAGCAAACATTCCTGAAATAATAGATACGTCTATTATTGGGGATTTGCATATTTTTGCACAAAAAAGCGAGAAGAAACTTTCAGAAAAAGTTAAACTTGAATTTGATGATAGGCATATGAAGTGTCTTAAAGACATTATGGACAAAACAAAGATATTATGTAAATATGAGGAGACAGATTTATATAGATTAATTCAGAAATTAAAATCCGAAATAAAGATAAAGTTCCCTAAAAATGAGGGAATGATATTACAGCATTCAATTAGAATTATAGAAAACCAGCTTAAAGAAACAGAGGATTATTATGCGGTTAGTCACGGTGATTTTTCGCCTTGGAACATTTATTATAATAGCAAAAAAGAAGTGTGCATGTATGACTTTGAGTATGCGCATTATGAGATGCCTGAATACGTAGATGCATTTCATTATTTAACCAAAATGTCTTTATACGGTTTGCAGAATGATGGCGACAAGACGATTGCCGTGTATGACAAATATAAAAAATTATTGTCACAGTACATAGATAAAGATACTGATTTTGTGTATTTATGTTATTTGATTGGCATAATCAGTTCTTATAGTACAAATGCGGCAGAAAAGTTTAGCATTTATGCATACAAATATTTAGATTGGATAGCAATTGTTTCTTATTTAAATAGTAGATTAGACTAATTGGGTTGAAAAATTAATTACAAATTATGAAAAGGAGAAAATAATGGGAGATAAGAATATTTTACTATTATTAGATAGGATGGAATTTTGTGCCCTAAATTCCACTGTATTAAGTTATGTCAAAAATATGGATAGGAATAAATTTCATTTTGATATATTAGTTGCAGCAAATCAATTAGGAAGTATGGAGAAGCAGTTTAGCAATGAAGGATGCAATGTATTCTGCTTATGTGCGAGTACTTCCGATAGAAAATTTAAAACTAAATTTGCAGAATTCATTCAGAAAAGAAATAAATACGATGTTGTACATTCTTTTTTGAAAAATGGAATGGTCGCTTTAGCTGTGGCAAAAGAAAATGAAATACCGGTAAGAATTATTAACTGTAGTGAAAATGACGTCGCTCATAATAGAAAAAATAATAAAAATGATGAAATCACACACATAGTCACAACAGGAAATAACAATCAATCGGATAATACAGCTGCATCCGGTAAAAAGAATGCTGATACGAATGAAATTAATTTGTATAATAATGGAAGTAAAAGTGTTAATCGGGAAATATCCGGAGTAGACCATGTTAACACAAATGCAGCAGTGACAAATGAAATCGATGAAGGTAATGAAGGCATAATGGTGCCGAATGAAAATAAAGAGGAAATTGTTTCTGTGAATAAGGCAGTTGATGTAATTGAATATGAGTTTAATTTAGATACTGCAAAAGAGTTTAGAAGTTCTCTTGGAATAGATGACAACCAGATTGTTTTTTTGCATATTGGAAATATAAGTGACCAATTTAATCAGAAATTTTCTATAGAAATATTTCGTGAATTAAGAGAAGTTAAAAATGCATGTCTTTTATTTATAGGTAATGAAGATAATAAGAAGGAAATAAATGAAATCAAATTCTTTAAAAAGTATGCTTCGAGATATGGATTTGAAGAAAGGTTGTATTTTCTTGGATCTATGGAAAACCTTGATAAAGCTTTATCGGCATCAGATATTATTCTGGCTCCATGGAAAAAGACAGCATTGTCAACAGCACTTTTGGCGGCACAGGCAAGTGGCGCTAAAATATTTGCATCAGATGTTTTAAGTGAAAAGATTAATGTTACGGATACAGTGCATTTTTTATCATTAAAAAAACCGGCACGTGCATGGGCGTGTGAGATTATGAATTTTATATTTAATGAAGATAAAAGAATTATAAGCACAAATAATCAGATAGAAAGCCGTAGGCATCTATCAGAGCATAATTGCAATATAATTTTAAGAAATGGATATGATATTATTGATAATCTAAAGAAGATAAATAGAATTTATGAACTATGAGACTAAAGTGGGATTTCTGAAATGTGTGATTAGAATAGGATCTCTGTAATTCGAGACTAAAGCAGGATTTCTGAAATGTAATTAAAAAATACGGCTGAATTTCAAAATAAAATTCAGCCGTATTTTTTGGAGATTCATAATAACTAAATCTCATATTACTATTAAAAAATCTAAAGCATCTAAGCTTTTATATTATCATTCTATAGCGATTAGTATTAAAAATTAGTCTGAAAGAGGAATTCCTCTGTGAGGTACAGATGTTGAGAAAACAATCTGAGTCTTTGTGCTTCCAAACTTCTGAAGTTCGCCGATAAAATGGTCAAGTTCTTCAGTGCTTTTAAACATTACTTCAATAAGCATTGCGTATTCTCCTGTTACGCAATTACATTCAATAACGTTATCACAGCTCTTTATGTATGGGTAGAAGTCTTTCTTCTGTCCCGGTTTTACTTCCAAATTAATAAATGCCTTAATATGATATCCTAATTCAGCAGGATTGATTATTGCATTGTAGCCTGTTATAATTCCGGCTTTCTCAAGACGTTCAATTCTTGCAGAAACTGCCGGGGATGAAAGAAACACCTGACTGGCTATTGCCTTAAGGGGGGTACGGGCATTTTCGTGAAGCAGTCTGATAATTTGTTCATCAATGTGATCAAGTTCATGTCTCATAGTAGTTCTCCTTTAATTTCATATTATTTTTCAGCCTGTTATTAATAAAGTTAAGTTTAAACTTTATTTTAACACAGATATTATAACACACACTTTATAAAAATTACAAAGGAAAATTTACTAAATAAAGAAAAAAGGAAGAAAAAGTTCATAAAAAAAGATCTAATAAAAAATAACTTAAAATAAAACAAATTAAAAAACTTTTTTAAGTAAAAATTTATGATGGAAATAAAACATATTTAATTAAGAAAGAAAACGTTCAAAAAAACTTTTGCACTTTTATTAGTGAAAATTTTATTGTGAAAAAATTAACAAAATACTTGATAAGTTTGAAATAAAATGATAATCTATTGAAATATTAATGGGGATTTGAAATAAAGTTTATTTTCTTAAATAAAAAATGTATATAAGTTAAATAAAACAAGTAAAAATACGATATAGTTAATTTTGTTAAATGCTGGAAATGATAAACTTTATTAGCCTCAAAATTATTAAAAGAAAAATTGAAAACAGGAGGAAATTTGAAATGGAGAATTTGGTTTATTTAGCTCCGATAGCAGGTGTTATTGCTTTAATTTTTGCAGCATACAAAGCAGTGGTTATTGGAAAAGCTAAACCTGGAAATGAAAGAATGGTAGAAATTTCAGACGCCATTGCAGAAGGTGCTAAAGCATTTTTATATTCAGAATATAAGGTTTTAGTTATTTTTGCGGCAGTGCTTTTTATAGTTATTGGATTTGGAGTTAGCTGGCTTACAGCCGTTTGTTTCTTAGTTGGAGCAGCTTTCTCAACTTTAGCAGGTTATTTTGGAATGACAGTTGCTACTAAGGCAAATGTTAGAACTGCAAATGCAGCTAAGGAAAGTGGTATGAATAAGGCTCTTTCAATTGCATTCTCAGGTGGTGCAGTTATGGGTCTTTGCGTTGTAGGTCTTGGTATTGTTGGACTTAGCGTTATTTTCATTGTGCTTAATGCTACAACAGGAATTACTTCTAATTCAGTTAGTATACTTACAGGATTTAGTTTAGGTGCTTCATCAATTGCTCTTTTTGCAAGAGTTGGTGGTGGTATCTATACAAAGGCAGCAGACGTTGGTGCTGACCTTGTTGGTAAAGTTGAAGCTGGTATTCCTGAAGATGATCCAAGAAACCCGGCAGTTATCGCTGATAACGTAGGTGACAATGTAGGTGACGTTGCAGGTATGGGTGCTGACTTATTTGAAAGTTATGTTGGTGCTTTAGTTTCAGCAGTTACATTAGGTATTGTTACAACATTGGGAGATGCTACATCATTTATGACAGCTCTTTTCCCACTTGTTATTGCAGCAATCGGTATTCTTGCTTCTGTAATCGCAACTTTCTTTGTTAGAGGTAAAGAAGGTTCTGATCCTCAGAAGGCTTTAAATGCAGGCGAATATACAGCTACAGTTTTAGTTATTATTGCATCAGCAATTTTAAGCAAAGTATTTTTCGGTGGATTCGATGCATTTATCGCAATTATTTCAGGTCTTATCGTTGGTACTATTATTGGTAAAGTTACAGAAATGTATACTTCAGAAAAATATAAGAGTGTTAAAGAAATCGCTGAAAGCTCTCAGACAGGTTCAGCAACAAATATTATCAGCGGTTTATCAGTTGGTATGAAATCAACATTTATTCCTATCATCATCGTTGCAATCGGTATTTTAGTTGCTTTCCATTTTGCTGGAATGTATGGTATCGCTCTTGCAGCAGTTGGTATGCTTTCAACAACAGGTATGACAATCGCAGTTGATGCTTATGGTCCAATTGCTGATAATGCAGGTGGTATTGCAGAAATGTCAGAACTTGATGAAAGCGTTAGAGATATTACAGATAAATTAGATGCAGTTGGTAACACAACAGCAGCAATTGGTAAAGGTTTTGCCATTGGTTCAGCAGCACTTACAGCTTTATCATTATTTGTTTCATTTGCTGAAACAGCAGGCATTACAAAAGAAGGAATTAACATCCTTGATGCTCCTGTAGTTGCAGGTTTATTCATTGGTGGTATGCTTCCATTTATGTTCTCAGCTTTAACAATGTCTTCAGTTGGTAAGGCAGCAAATAAGATGATTGAAGAAGTTCGTCGTCAGTTCAAAGAAAAACCGGGAATCCTTAAAGGAACAGAAAAACCTGACTATAAGACATGTGTTGGTATTTCAACACAGGCAGCTTTACATGAAATGATTATTCCGGGTGTTATGGCAGTAGTAGCACCATTATTAATCGGATTCTTACTCGGCGTAGAAGCTCTTGGTGGTATGCTTGCAGGTGCACTTGTAAGTGGTGTTATGATGGCTATCTTCATGGCAAACGCAGGTGGTGCTTGGGATAACGCTAAGAAGTATATCGAAGGTGGTTTCGCAGGCGGAAAAGGAAGCGATGCTCATAAGGCAGCAGTTGTTGGTGATACAGTAGGTGATCCGTTCAAGGATACATCAGGACCATCAATCAATATCTTAATCAAATTAATGACAATTGTTTCACTTGTATTTGCAGCAGTAATTGCTCAGTACGGCGGAATTTTATTCTAAAGACAATAAAATTAAAATATGGTTACAAACTATTATTAGTTTTAACAATACATTATTTCCTATAGGGAAAATCTTATAACTTTAGTATTACGAAAAAACAGAGGATGCGAGTTTATAACTTCGCATCCTCTGTTTTTTAGGGCTTAGACATGTGAAACAAAATAAAATATCCATTTCTCCTAAAAGTTGATACCTAATATATAGAAAATTAAATGGCAGTTTGCACCTTGTAGAAAGTGACACAAATATACTAAACAACATAAATTAGTATAAGTGGAATTTAGAAAGAGGTACCGTATGCAGATATATGTTGTGGAACCACTGGATACAGTTGATAGCATTGCAAATAAATTTGGAACACCGGTAGAAGAAATAATATTTGCAAATCAGCTTATTTATCCGTATAAATTAGCAGTTGGGCAGGCTCTTTTAGTTGAATTTCGACCAAATCAGTATAGAACAAGAAGAGTAATAAATGGCTATGCGTATCCTTTTATAAGTAATTATGTGTTGAGAGTAACTTTGCCGTATTTGTCAGGATTATATATTTTTTCGTATGGATTTACTAAGGAAGGGGAAGTTGTGTCTCCGGCTTTAGATGACCAGTGGATGATAAATGAAGCCTATGAAAATGATACCAAGCCTGTACTTACGCTTACTCCATTTGATGAAAATGGAGTATTTAGCAATAATTTGATTACAGCTCTAGTTAATAATGAGCAGGCAATTGAAAACCTGATAGGCAATTTGATTTATTTAATGAATGAAAAGGGCTTTGCAGGGCTTGATATAGATTTTGAATATATTTATAAAGAAGACAGAGATGCCTTCACAAGTTTTGTTGCAGAATGTACAAGACGAATGAATGAGTATGGAATTTGGGTGTCAGTGGCACTTGCACCAAAGACGTCATCTGACCAGAAAGGTTTGCTATATGAAGGAAAAGATTATGGTGGACTTGGTGCTGCCGCAAATTCAGTCCTTTTGATGACATACGAATGGGGTTATACTTATAGTTCACCAATGGCGGTGGCGCCAATTAATAAAGTCAGACAGGTAATTGAATATGCACTTTCACAAATTCCTGAGGCAAAAATCGATATGGGAATACCAAACTACGGCTATGATTGGACTTTGCCATATGAAAAAGGTGTGACTAAAGCTAAGACAATTGGAAATGTTGAGGCAATTCAACTAGCAATTAATAATGGCGCTACAGTACAATATGATGATGTGGCACAAACTCCATTTTTTAATTACACAATCGGAAATGAAATACATGAGGTATGGTTTGAAGATGTAAGGAGCATAAATGCAAAATTAAATTTAATTGATGAATACAATCTTAGGGGGGCAGCTTATTGGCAGATAATGAGATTGTTTAGAGCAAACTGGCTGCTTGTTGAAAGTAAGTTTGAGGTAAAATAAAAACTAAAATAGTAGTCTTTTTTTGTTTGCTACAGATATTAATACGTAGTATAATCTTTTTTATTAGTGAAAATTATTATGCTCTTAAAAATGAGATTAAGTAATAGGGCAGATGATTCCTTATTTAATGCAGGCAAAAAAATAGTTGTTTAATATAAGGAATGGTATTTTTTAATAATTAAGCGGAAAGGAAATACAGTTTAAAGAGATGAATGTGTTTATTAATTGTCTGGTATTCTTTTTTATTTATGCTTTTCTTGGATGGTGCGTTGAAGTTTCGTTTGTTGCAATTACAAGGGGAAAAGTAGTAAACAGAGGATTTTTGAATGGACCTGTTTGCCCGATTTATGGAGTTGGGATGGTTGGAATCCTATATGCACTAGAACCACTTAAGGATAATGCAATTGTGTTATTTATAGGTGGTGTGGTAATTTGTTCAGTGCTAGAATTATTTACCGGTTGGATTTTGGATAAAATATTCCGTATGAGATGGTGGGATTATTCAGAAAATAGATTTAATATAGGTGGTTATATTTGCCTGGAGTTTAGTATAAAGTGGGGTCTTGGAAGTATGATTATGGTTAACATGATTCATCCAATGATTTATGGTGTGGTAAGTAAGATTCCGCTTATGGTAATATATGCTTTGTTAGTAATATTTGCGATAGCATTTATTATTGATATAATTGTAACTGTTAAGGAAATTGTAGGATTTAAGAAGAGTCTTGGACAGCTTGAAAAAATTGCTGACGGCCTTAAAGATATTGGAGATCAGCTTAAAGATGTGGTTGGAAATTCAGCAATTACTGTTTCTGAAAAAACAGAAGAAGGCAAGGAAAAACTTGCAGAAGCGACGGCTGAAAGCCGCGTGAAGATTGCAGAAGCAACAGCTAATAGTAAGGAAAAGATTGCAGAAGCAACAGCAAGTAGTCGTGAAAAGATTGCAGAAGCAACAGCAAGTAGTCGTGAAAAAATCGCAGAAGCAACAGTTAACAGCCGTGAGAAAATTGCGAGTGCATATGAGACAAGCATTGTTGAATTAAAGATACAGAAATTAGAAATGGAAGCTAAATATGCAGCTATGCTTCTTAAAGCACAGAAATTAGGAAAAAGACAGGTTAAAGCGTTTCCAAAACTTAGAGTTAGCGGCTCGACAGTTAGTGTCAGAGAAAGACTTACTGATTTTGGAAATAAGCTTAGTAAAAAATAATAAAAATAATACAAAGACATAACATTAGGAGGAGAACATGAACATTAAAGGACAGTCATTTTTAAAATTATTGGATTTTACACCAAAACAGATTGGGGAATTTATTGATTTGGCAGCGCAGTTAAAGGCAAAAAAGAAAGGCGGAGAGCTCGTTGATGTATTAAAAGGAAAGAATATAGCAATTATATTTGAAAAAACAAGTACAAGAACAAGATGCTCTTTTGAAGTTGCAGCTCATGATTTAGGAATGGGAGTTACATATTTAGACCCAACAGGTTCACAGATTGGTAAGAAAGAAAGCATTAAAGATACTGCAAGAGTATTAGGAAGAATGTTTGATGGTATCGAATATAGAGGATTTGAACAGGAAATAGTTGAACAGTTGTCAGAATATGCAGGAGTACCTGTATGGAATGGACTTACAAACGAATTTCATCCAACACAGATTTTAGCAGACTTTCTTACATTAAAGGAAAAGTTTGGAAAATTAGAAGGACTTAAATTTGTATACATGGGCGATGCACGTTATAACATGGGAAATTCGCTCATGGTCGGATGCGCAAAAATGGGAATGCATTTTGTAGCATGTGCACCTAAAAAATATTGGCCGGCTAAAGAACTTATTGATGAATGTCAGGCAGTTGCTAAAGAAACAGGAGCAATTTTGGAATTTATTGAAGACCCTATGGTTGCAACTAAGGATGCAAATGCAATCTATACTGATGTATGGGTTTCAATGGGCGAACCTGATGAAGTATGGGAAGAACGTATCAATGACTTACTTCCATACAGAGTGACAATGGATTTAATTAACAATGCTGATAAGGATGTTGTATTTATGCATTGCCTTCCGGCTTTCCATGATTTAGATACAAAGATTGGCAAACAGATTTATGAAAAATTCGGACTTACGGAAATGGAAGTTACAGATGAAGTATTTGAATCAGAACATTCAGTAGTATTTGATGAAGCTGAAAACAGAATGCATACAATAAAGGCTGTAATGGCTGCTACACTTGGTGCAGAATTTTAGTAATAATGTGCCTGAAAAAATATAAAAATTTAACAGCACAATTATGGCAAATGTAACAACTCGAGTGGGATAACCTGCTCGAGTTGTTTATCAATAGGAATGGAGAAGTGAATGAGATTTTTACATCTTGCGGATTTGCATATTGGGAAAAGAGTAAATGGATTTTCCATGATAGAGGATCAAAAATTTGTTTTTGAACAGGTTTATAATGTAATAGAAAATGAAAAGATAGATGGAATTATTATGGCGGGGGATATTTACGATAAGCCGGTTCCGTCTGCGGAGGCAGTTAAGTTATTTGACGAAATGTTGACAAGACTCGTGTCTATCAATTTGCCGATTTTTGTAATAAGCGGAAATCATGACAGTGCTGAGAGAATAGGATTTGGTTCAGATATACTGTCTGCGGCAAAGGTTTATATGTCGAGAGTGTATAATGGCAATTTACAAAAAATAGAATTAGAAGATGACTATGGCAAAATAAATGTTTATTTATTGCCATTCATAAAGCCGGCAACGGTAAAAAATATTTATAAAGAGGCTGAAATTAAAGACTATGATGACGCATTAGAGTACGTTCTAAGTCAGGAAAAAATTGATAAAACAAAGAGAAATGTGATTGTGTCACACCAGTTTGTTACAGGTGCGTTGAGAAGCGAATCAGAAGAAGTTTCAGTTGGCGGACTTGATAATGTTAGCGTTGAAAATTATGAAGCATTTGATTATGTTGCGTTAGGACACATTCATAGAGCTCAGCAAATGGGCAGGGAAAGTGCACGTTATGCAGGAACATTGCTTAAGTATTCATTCTCAGAAGAAAAACATAATAAGTCAATGACGATTGTTGATTTAAAAGAAAAAGGAAATATAGAAATTAAAGAAATTCCCGTAAAGCCGTTACATGATTTAAAGACAATTAAAGGAAAGTTCAGCAAAATAACAAGTGAAGAGTTTTACAAAGAATTAAAAAAAGAAGACTATTACAGAGCAGTGCTTACAGATGAAGATGATATTTTGAATGCAATAGGAAAATTAAAAAGCATTTATCCAAATCTGATGAGCATGGAATATGACAATACGCGAACACGTTCATATTCTGTTGTTGATAATGTTGAAACAGGAGAGACTAAATCTCCATTGGATTATTTTGAGGAATTTTTTGAAAAACAGAATGGACGGAAAATGTCAGAAAAGCAAAGGAATTACCTGTTGGAAATTTTAGGAGAAGCAAGGGAGGAAAGCCATGAGACCAATTAAATTAGTTATGTGTGGTTTTGGACCTTATGCAGACAAAACCGTAGTTGATTTTACATTATTAGGTGAAAGCGGATTGTATTTGATTACAGGTGATACAGGAGCCGGAAAGACGACTATATTTGATGCAATTTCATATGCTCTTTATGGAGAGGCAAGCGGACAGGTAAGAGAAGTGAAATCTCTTAGAAGCAAATATGCTGATGATGAAACGGAAAGCTATGTTGAATTAGAATTTGAATATAGAGATGAAAAATATAAAATCAGAAGAATTCCTGAATATATGCGTAAAGCAAAACGTGGGGACAAACTGGTTGTACAGAAGGAAGAGGCAGAATTATATTTTCTTACTAAGGACAGAGAACCAATTATAAATAAAAAGAATGTAAATGATGCAGTTACAGAAATTATAGGACTAGATAGAGGACAATTCTCTCAGATTGCCATGATTGCACAGGGAGATTTTATGAAAGTTCTGCTTACGGGAACTGATGAACGTAGTAAAATTTTAAGAAAGATATTTAATACAAATGAATATCTTGATTTACAGGAAAAATTAAAAAGAAAAAAGAATGAACTTAAGTTTAAGTATCAGGATATTGAGAAGTCAATCAAAAATTACATTGCAAGTGTTCAGTGTGGCAATGATGAAAATGATAAAGAAAAATTAAAACAGATTATTGATGACAACACATTTTGGAAGACAGAAGATATTAATAATTTTATTTTAGAACTTATTAATAAAGACAAAGATTTGTTAAAAACTTTAGAAAAAAATAAAAAAGAAGTTAATAAGAATCTTGAAAAAATTAATGAGACAATTGGTAAAACAGAAAATGTTTTGGCAGGTATGAAAAACATTGAAAATAATGAAAATGAACTTGCTAAAGTATTAGAAGTTATGCCGAAGCTCTTAGAAGATTATAATTTGCAAAAAGAGACGGAAAGTGAACGCGAAAAGCTTGCAACTGAAATCGAGATAGAAAAACAAAAACTTGAAAGCTACAATGAACTTACTAAAGAACTTGAAAGTTTACATAACAGACAGGTAAATTTGATAAAATTAACAAATAAAGAAACTAAAATTAAAGACGATGTAGAAAATAATGAAAATAGTATTTTGATTTCTGAAAAAAGGCTTGAAGAAATAAAAGGCTGCGAAGTTGAATTTGAAAAATGCCAGAGCAGCATTAAGAGTGTTGAGGATAAGATAAATCTTTATTCTAATTTGAAAAAATTGTTTAAAAAATATGTTGAAGTCAAAGATGAGCATAAGTCTTTAAAGGAAAAATATGTGGAAAGCGTTAATGAGTATAATAACGCATCACAAAATTATGAAAGTCTTATGGCTAAGTACATGGATGCGCAGGCTGGTATGCTTGGACAAAATCTGAAAGAGGGAGAACCTTGTCCTGTTTGTGGTTCGACAAGTCATCCTCATATAACTGAGGTTAAAGATGAAATTCCGTCTGAGAAAGATTTGAAAAATGCTAAAAATCTTAGACAGAAAAAGGAAGAGAAAAGAAGTGAAATTTCAGGTAATTTGAGGGCGAAAATTACAGAAATCGATTCGTTGAAAGAAAGAATAGATGATGTAGTAAATGAAAATCCAAATGAATTTGCTGAAAGCATAGATGAGAATAGCTTTAATATTTTAGAAGAAAATACAAAGAAGTTAAACGATGATATAAAGAACTTAAATGTTAAAGCTAAAGAATTGTCAGATTTTAAAGAAGAGAAGAAAACAATTGAAGAAAATTTGCCTAAACTAAAGAACGAACTTGAAAGTAAAAAAACAGAAATTGTGGAAATTTCAAATAAAATAATTGAAGAAAATACTAATATTGCAAATGCAAATATCAGAATAGAAGAACTTCAGTCTAAACTTAAATACTCAAGTCTGAAAGAAGCAGAGGAATATATCAGCAGTTTGCAGGATAAAAGAAACAGGCTTATTAAGTTATTTGAAAAGGCAAGAGATAACTATGAAGAAGCAAAGGAAAGAAAATCCGGGCTTGAAAATGCGATAGCGGCTTTGAAAAATCAATTTAAAAATTCAAAGGTTGAAGATTTGGATGAATTAAAGGAAGAAAAGAAGCAGCTTCAAAGTATGGAAAAGGAACTTGGAAAGAGTGAAAAAGAAGTTCATTCACGACTGGATATGAATAAATTTGCAAATGAAAGAATTGAGAAGTGTATGGATGAAGCCGTGGAAGTAGAAGATAAGCTGCAGGTTGTTGGCAGTCTGGCGGATACATGCAATGGAACTCTTTCTTCGAAGTCAAGAATTACTTTAGAAACCTATGTCCAAATGGAAATGTTTGATAGAATTATAGTCAAGGCAAACAGCCATTTCAGGGATATGACTTCAGGTCAGTATGAGTTGAAGAGAAAGCGTGAAGCTGACAATAAGGTAAGCAAGAGCGGATTAGAGTTAAATGTTATCGATTATTATAGTGGAAGTGAAAGGGATATAAAAACTCTTTCAGGTGGAGAATCATTTAAAGCTTCTTTGTCGATGGCATTAGGTTTGTCTGACGAAATCCAGGCTAAGTCCGGAGGAATAAAGATTGATACATTATTTGTAGATGAGGGATTTGGATCATTGGATGGAGAATCGCTTGAAAGTGCAATGAGGGCATTAAGTTCGATTACAGATGTAGGAAGACTTGTAGGGATTATATCGCATGTATCAGAACTTAAGACCAGAATTGACAGGCAGATTGTGGTTACGAAAGACAAAGAGAAAGGAAGCAAACTTGAAATAATAAATTAAATGTAAATTGTGTTGATAGGGAATTCAGATTGACTATTAAAATTAGTGACAAATTTAAAACGAAAGGTGTGTAATAATACACAAAGGTAAAAATAGTGAAAAATATATTTGACAGTGAAGGAAAATTAATGACATTTTTAGATGGATTTGCAGATGTAATGGTTTTGGCAATATTGTGGGTAATTTGTTCTTTGCCAATAATTACAGTTGGCGCATCTACAACAGCATTTTACTCAGTAATGATGAAATTAGTTGTTGGTGAGGAGTCATATGTGGTAAGAAGTTTCTTTAAGGCTTTTAAGGAGAATTTTAAAATATCAACAATTGTATGGCTTATAATGGGAACAATCGGAGGATTAGTTTGTACAAGTCTTTATATTGTATTTAACTCATCTAAAGTAGGAAGCAAATTGTTTTATGCATTACCATTTTATTTGTTAGTACTCATTATTTATACAATGACGATTAATTTTGTATTCCCATATATCGCAAAATTTTATGATACTGTTAAGAGGACTTTAATGATTTCATTAATATTTTCAACAAGACATTTTCTTCAGTCAATTTTACTTATTATAATTGATGTAGCAATATTCATATTTGCTTTTAAGATTCCGGCGTTATTTATTTTATTCCCATTAATATCAGGATTTTGCCATGCAAAAGTATATCAAAAGATATTTGCTAAAATAATTGATGCAAGAGATGAAGAGAATAATGAAAGTAATATGGTACAGGAATTAGATTAAAAGTGTATGTTTATATAGAGTAATGTGGTAAAATAAATACGGGTGAGAGTAAATTGAAACTATTAATTTACAAAGGGAGAATTTGAATGGGGAAATACATGATTATTCCATATATCTTATTGGGGGTAATGGATGTAAGGTATCTTAAATTAAGTTTAATACATAAAAATAGGACAGGAAAAAGCATTGCATTATTTATGGAGAGTAATCTTGTTGCAGTAATACTCGGAATTATAATGCAGGGTATTGGTTCGAATTTTATAGATAGCATTCTTATATGGCCATTTTATGCATGCTTTACATGGATGATATTGGCATTAATAGAATATGCATTTGAATATACAGGGTTAGGTAAAGCATTTGAATGCTTCAAATATATTAAAAGAGCTGTGTTTGTATTTACAATTGTGGATACTATAAATATGTTTATACATTCAATTATTAAAATTGAGAATGTAAGGATGAATAAAAGTGGTGTGGCTGCATGGCTTTATAATTTGGGATATGATGCACACATATTTATTACATATGTATTTGTCGCAGTTTTTATATTGTGCTTCATATACCGTATATTAAATTCGCCACGTATTTATAAGGTGAAATATATGCAGATATTAACATGCATGATAATTGTGTCCTGCATTAATATTGTAATGTTTCAGCTTAGATTGTGGGAGAATGTATCATTATTGTTTTATGGTATATTAGGTGCATTTGTTTATGAAATAACATTTCAATATAGTCATAAAGTTGTTAAGAACAGGGCACTGCAGAAAATTGCTGAGGAATCAGAACTGCCGATGGTAGTATTCGGCACAGATGATAGCATAATTGCCTATAATAAAGAAGCGGAAAGATTATTTGATAAATGCACACAAAAGTGTTCGCTTGAGGAATTTTGTAAAGCATATAATTTATATACACCTGCCGCGTTAGAGAAAACTTATCACAAAAAAATAAGTATTATGCATGAAGATAAGAAACTTTATTTTCAGTGTAAATATGGCGAATTATGTGAAAATGATAATATAGCATATGCAAAATACTTTGTATTTGAAGATATAACGGAAATAACAATCGTTAATTCTGTTATGAGATATTTGGAAACTCATGATGAACTTACAGGACTGTACAATATGAAGAGGTTCTATGAAAAAGTAAATGAGATAACAAATAAATACCCGGATGATAAATTTGCAATTATGATATTTAACATATCAAGATTTAAAATCGTAAACGATATGTTTGGAAGAAAAATGGGTGATGCCATTCTTAAGCAGATTTCAGAAAACTGTTTAGCGCAGTGCTCTGATAAAAGGGTATATGCGAGAGTGGAAAGTGATAATTTTATTACATTATGTCCTAAGAGTGATTTGGTAATAAAAGACCTTGAGAAGAAAAGAAATATAAAGGTTACTTATAACAACATCACATGTACTGTTCATATCAGATATGGAATTTATGAAGTAGATTATGATTCTAAAGTTGATGTTGGAACTATGTGTGATAGGGCAAGAATGGCGCTTGACTCTATAAAGAATAATGGAAATTGTGTTGCAGCAGTTTATAATGATAATCTTAGAAATAAAATTTTAAAAGAGCATATGTATAAAGAAGAACTTACAAGTGCCATAGAAAATGAAGATTTTAAAGTTTATCTTCAACCCCAGGTCAGATGCGAAGATGGATTGGTAAAAGGAGCAGAGGCTCTTGTGAGATGGGAACACAGAAAATTAGGATTAATTCCACCTGGAGATTTTATAGAGTTCTTTGAACAAAATGGCTTGATTACAGAACTTGATATGTATGTGTGGGAGAAAGTATGCCAGATTCTTAAACAGTGGAAAGAGGAAGGCAGAGATGACTATATTGCAGTAAATATTTCAATGAAGGATTTTTACATTATAGATTTATATAAAGTGTTTACAAATCTTATCGAAAAGTACGGAATTGATAAAAATAAGCTTAGACTTGAAATTACTGAAAGTGCATTTACTCTTGATTTAGAGAAAAATGTAAATGTAATAAAAAAACTTCAAATGTTTGGATTTATTGTAGAAATGGATGATTTTGGAAGTGGATATTCATCTCTTAATGCCTTAAAAGATATTCCGGTTAACATTATAAAGATGGATATGAGGTTTGTATCACAAACACAGGATCCTGCAAGAGCAGATACAATTATCAGAATGATTCTTGCCATGGCAAAAGAACTTAACATGGAAGTTGTTGCAGAGGGTGTTGAAACAGTTGAACAGGCTGAAAAGTTAAAGCAGTATGGTTGTTCGTATATTCAGGGATATTTATATGCAAAGCCTATGCCGGCAGAAGAATATCTTGAATTTGTAAAAAATATGAAGTAGGGAAATTTTAAAAGATAAAAGAAAATTATATATGGTAAACATTAAAATTTTAAATAAGTAAAAGAGTAGGGAAATCTCTAAGAATGTAAGAAAATTTGAAAGAAGAACAAGCAATTAAATAGTGAGGAATATTATACTTGATGAAAGGGCATTTGGCGCCGTCGGTTCAAATATTCGGCGCATAGTCCGGCTGAAACTGTAGGTTTCAAAGCCGGTCTGTGTGCTGAATGTTTAGAACTGCTACGAGCGACAAGCAGCGCGAGCGTCCTTTCAGGAAGTCTAATATTCCTCGCGTCCATAATTGTTGTAAAATTACAAGAATAAGGAGATTCAGATGAAGATTAGTGAATTTGGAAAAACAAAAAATGGGGAACAGACACATTTATTTACTCTTGAAAATAGCAATGGAATGAAAGTTAAAGTATGCGATTATGGTGCAACTCTAGTTTCATTAATTGTGCCGGATAAAGATGGAAAAGACACGGATATAGTTTTAGGCTATGATAATGTTGACCCGTATCAGGGCGCATCAGCTTTTTTTGGAGCAAATGTAGGTAGAAATGCCAATAGAATCAAAGGTGCAAGGTGCATAATTGATGGAGTTGAATACAATTTGGAAAGCAATGATGGTGACAATGGTAATAATCTTCATAGTGGTTCAAATTGTACAGCACTAAAAATGTGGAAAGCAATTTATGATGAGAATGTAAATGATAAGATTTCATTTGAAATATTAAGTAAAGATATGGAGCAGGGATTTCCGGGAAATTTAAAAGTGAATCTTACATACATACTTACAGAGGACAATGAATTGATTTTAAATTATAAAGGAACAACGGATAAAACTACAATTGCTAATTTCACAAATCACTCATACTACAATTTAAATGGCCATGATTCAGGTGAAGTATATGAGCAGAAATTAATGATAAATGGTGATTATTTTACTCCATTTGCCACAAACAATTCTATTCCTTCAGGTGAGATTAGAAGCGTAAAAGGTACACCAATGGATTTTACGGAAATGAAATCAATTGGGAGAGATATTGATGTTGAAGATGAACAGTTAAAATTTGGAACGGGATATGACCATAATTTTATGATAAATGGAAATGCTCATGAATTAAGACTGGCGGCAAAAGCCATCGGAGATAAGTCAGGAATTAAGATGGAACTTTATACAGATACACCGGGATTACAACTTTATACAGCTAATTTTGTATCAGATGAATCAGGAAAAAATGGAGCAGTGTATAACAGACGACATGCATTTTGTCTTGAACCGCAGTATGTACCGGATAATATCAATAATGATAAATTTGAGTCGGCAATTTTAAAACCTGATGAAGAATATAATATGAATATAAAGTTAAAGTTTTTATAAAAAGGGTGAGGCGTCTGCAGTAAAACTGCAGGCGCCTCGTATATTAAAAGAAAATTTGAAAGCTTTATAATGTATCGATAAATCTTGTGAAAGCTTCAAGACCTTCAGGTGTACACTTGTAAACACCAGCGTCTTCGAGAACTTTTACAAATACTTTTCCAATTTCTGATTCAAGAATGTTCATAACATTTTCAGATGTAATGTCATTATATTTTGGAAGAAATTCATCAACCCAGTCAGCATGCTTAGAAATAGATTCATTGCTTCGTATATCTTTTTTATTTACGATATAATCAGCTAATGTTTGTATTTCACCTTTAAGTCTTGAAGGTAAAACTGCAAGACCCATTACTTCAATAAGACCGATATTTTCTTTCTTAATATGATGAAGCTTTTCATGAGGATGATAAACACCAAGAGGATGTTCCTTTGTAGTAATATTATTTCGTAAAGCCAAATCAAGCTCATACATGCCATCCCTAAAACGGGCAATTGGTGTAATTGTGTTGTGTGGTTCACCATCTGTATTTGCATATATAAATGCATCCTCATCAGTATAGTTTCTCCATTTATTTAAAATATGAGAACCTAATTCTACTAATCGGTTGCTGTCTTTTGATTTCAATCTGATTACTGAAAGTGGCCAATGAAGAATTGAACAATCTACATCTTCATAATCTTTAACTTTAAAAGTCTTGATTGAATCAGATTTTGCCATTGCGAATGTATAATGTCCGCCCTGAAAATGATCATGAGTTAAAATTGAACCACCTACAATTGGAAGGTCGGCATTTGAACCTAAGAAGTAGTGAGGCATTAATTTGATAAAATCGAATAACTTGATAAATGTTGCCTTTTCTATCTTCATAGGTGTGTGTGTGCCTGAAAATACAATACAATGTTCATTGTAGTAAACATAAGGAGAGTATTGAAATCCCCAGTCACAATCATTTATCTTTATAGGGATTATACGGTGGTTTTCTCTTGCAGGGTGGTTAATGCGACCTGCATAACCTTCGTTTTCCATACAAAGCTGGCATTTAGGATATGATACACTTGTGCTGTTTTTGGCAGCAGCAATAGCTTTAGGGTCTTTTTCAGGCTTTGAAAGATTGATAGTTATATCAATATCTCCGTACTCAGAAGGTACAACCCATTTCATATCTTTTTTTATTCTGTCGCGACGGATATAATTGCTGTTTTGAGAAAAATCATAGTAAAATTTAGTGGCATCTTCAGGAGATTTAGCATATTCCTTCCAGAAATTTTCTTGAACCTGTGAAGGACGTGGCATAATGCAGTTCATTAATTTTGTGTCAAATAAATCTCTGTAAGTTACGCTGTCTTCAATTATTCCTAATTTTACGGCTTCATCACAAAGAGCAACGAGAATATCGCCAAGGTTTTCTTCTTTGTCATCAACAGCCAAATCTGTATAATCATCTTTTCCAAATACTTCGAGGAGCAAATTAGTAGAATAAATTCTTTCACATTCAGGTATTAAGCCTGTGTTAATTCCATAATTAACTAATTTTTTTATATATAAATCTAACATATAACAACCTTTCTAAACTTTATATTTATGAATAAATATAAGTTTTAAGATATAATGCTAAGAACAGTTAAATCGCCTGTTAACATATAGTAGGAATTTTAATCTTCATATCCGTTTGGATGAGATTTATGCCATTTCCATGCAGTCTCAATAATTTTTTCAACATCAGGATATTCAGGCTTCCATCCTAAAACAGTCTTAGCTTTTTCACTTGAAGCAATAAGCTTTGAAGGATCACCGGCACGGCGAGCTTCGTATTTAGCAGGAATGTCTAAACCTGTAACTTTTCTTGCACTTTCAATTATTTCGTTTACCGTAAATCCAATTCCATTTCCAAGATTAAATACATCACTGTCATTTCCTTCAGCCAAATATTTAAGAGCAAGGATATGTGCCTGTGCCAAATCAGTAACATGAATATAATCACGTACACATGTGCCGTCTTTTGTATCGTAATCATTTCCAAATATAGAAATATAAGGACGTTTTCCAAGTGGAACCTGAAGTACAAGTGGAATCAAATGAGTTTCAGGATTATGGGCTTCTCCAATTTTTCCACTGATATGAGCACCGCATGCATTAAAATACCTTAATGCTACATAACGTAAATTGTGGGCTTTACTTGTCCATTTCATCATTTTTTCCATAGAAAGCTTTGTTTCACCATATGTATTTGTAGGTTCAGTTCTGTCACTTTCTAAAATTGGAATTCTTTCAGGTTCTCCATATGTTGCAGCAGTAGAAGAAAATACAATTTTATCAATTCCATGTTCAACCATGCTTTCTAAAAGAACCATTGTTCCGTATAAATTGTTATCATAGTATTTGAGAGGAACTTTCATACTTTCTCCAACCTGAGAGTTGGCAGCAAAATGAATAACTCCGTCAATTTTTTCTTTTGTAAATAAATCATCTAAGAAATCTTTGTCTCTTATATCGCCTTCATAGAATCTTGCTTTGGGATGAACAGCTGCTTTAAATCCTGTTTGTAAATTATCAACTACGACAACATCTTCACCTCTGTCAATAAGTTCATAAACCGTGTGAGAACCGATATATCCGGCTCCGCCTAATACTAAAATACTCATTGTACCTTCATACCTCCATATTTACGTATTTTTAAAATGTGACATGAGTCTGTGCCAAATATAGATTCAATAAATTTCTTATATTCAGGCACGGCCTCGTTTTTTACAAATGCCTGAATGGTTCCGGCAAATCCACCACCATGAACACGACATACGCCATTATCACCGAGAATATATTCGCTGGCAGCAAGGGCGATGCTTACAGGCTGATTTAAAGGTTCCTTATTTGCATAAATATTCTGCAAAAATTTATATGATGAATTTCCGGATTCCTTAACTGTATCAAGGAATTTGTGGAAATTATTTCCTATTAAAGCATTAACTTCAACTGATACACGTTTATTTTCAGTAAAGAAATGATATGCTCGAAGAACTCCTCTTGAAGAAGCTCCTGCCAATGCCTTAGGTATGTTACTGAAAAATTCATCAGGGTTTACGTCTCCAAGAACTTCTTTGCCAAATACTTTGGCAACTTCTTTCATTTCAGCAGGAATCAAAGCATAATCGTCAGTTAAATCTGCATGGCTACCCTTTGTATCAACAATACATAAACTATATCCTTCGTTTGTAATATCAAAATCAATTTTGTTTACAACAGGATGAGCAGGATCAATAAAATCAATGTTAACAAATCCACCAACGGAGCATGCCATCTGATCCATTAATCCACAAGGTTTTCCAAAATAAACGTTTTCTGCATACTGACTTATAATGGCAATTTCTACTGAAGAAATTTTCATATCATTATACAATCCTGAAAGAATTGTTCCGATAACAGCTTCAAATGCAGCAGATGAAGAAAGACCTGCACCAACTAATACGTCACTTGTAATGTATGCTTTAAATCCACCGACTTTGTATCCACGGTTTTTAAATTCATTAACAACACCTTTAATAAGCGCAACTGTTGTGCCTTTTTCTTCTTCAATAAGTTCTGTATTTGCAGTATCAATTGTAATAAGGTCATATCCTTCAGATACTAAAGAAATAATTCCGTCATCAGTTTTTTGTGTGATAGAAATGGCATCTAAGTTAATAGATGCAGCAAGAACCTGTCCGTGCTGGTGGTCAGTATGGTTACCGCCTACTTCAGTTCTCCCTGGAGCACTATAGATTTCGACCTCTCCTTCACCGAAAAGACTTTCAAATTTATCTAAAGCCTTAATGTATCTGTTGTTCTGGTATCCAATTAAAGATGAATCCTCGTAAATATCCATTAAAAGTGAGTCAAATTCATTTTTGCCAAATAATGATTTTAATTCGTTAATATTCATTTAAATCCTCCGTTAAAAAATAATCCGATTTGTAGTATTCAGAAATAAACAATATTTATAAGTAATCAGAATGAGTGGCTCTAATTAAAGCAAATTAATCTATAATCTAATTGCTGATATTAATTGTTAATTTGTTAGAATACTTTTGCTAATTTAAATATAAACTTATGTTTACTAAAATACAATATAATTTAGTAAACTTATTTGATTTCCGTGTTTACCACTAAATAAATAACAGTAAAATAGTAGAAAATCACAATAAATCATATCTTTAATTAAAAAAAGATGTTATACTTGAAGCGGCGTCATTAAAAAAATGGCGGAGTTACTAAGGAAAAAGTGACTAGGGACATAAATAAGATAAAGGTGGTATAGAGTATGGCTACAATCAAAGATGTGGCGAAATTAGCTCAGGTAAGCCCCTCAACAGTATCGAGAATTTTGAATGAGGATCCTACTTTGAGTACATCGCTTGAAACTAAGAAAAAAGTTATTAATGCAGCAAAGGAACTTAAGTACAACAAGAGTAAGAAAATGTCTAAAGCTATTTTTACATTGGGAATTATTCAATGGTTTTCTGAACAACAGGAAGCAAAGGATAATTATTATCTTAAGGTAAGAAGAGGAATAGAGGATTTTTGTGTTAAGAACTGCATTAATGTTGTGAGAACTTTCAAGTCAAATCCCAACTATTTAGAACAAATTGAAGATGCTGACGGAATTATTTGTATTGGTAAATTTAGCAACGAAGAAGTCGAAAAATTTATGAGCATTACAAAGAATATAGTCTTTTTGGATATGTCATTCCATGATTATAAGGCAACTACATTTTCACTTGATTTTGAAATGGCAGTTAATGAGGCACTTACATATCTTATAGAATTAGGCCATAAAGAAATTGCGTTTTTAGGTGGTAGAGAATTTCTGGGCGAAGAGAATGATAATGTAGTATATGAAGATTATAGAAAAAAAGCATTTATTAAATTCTGTGAGAAAAATGAGATAGATTACAATAAATATCTTATAGAAGGAAGATATTCCATGGAATCAGGATATCAAATGATGAATGAAATTCTAGAAAAAAAACAGTTGCCTACAGCGGTGTTTGCTGCAAGTGACCAGATTGCATTTGGTGCAATGAAGGCAATTAGAGAGCATGATCTTAATATTCCAGAAGATATTTCATTGATTGGATTTGATGATTTGGAAATGACAAGATATACGGCACCTGCACTTACGACACTTCATGCACCTGCATATGAAATGGGTCAGTATGGTGTAAATTCCTTATTTGCAGCATCAAATTTAGCAATCAAGACAACAATTAAAGTAAAATTACCATGTCATTTGGTTGTAAGAGATTCCTGCATGGCGATAAATGAATAAAGGAGAATTGGCATGAGTCAACCGAAAGTAAACATTTTGCTGGCAACGTATAACGGCGAAAAATTTTTGAAAACTCAATTGGACAGTCTTATTGAACAGACTTATGAAAATATTGATATATATGTAAGAGATGACTGCTCTACAGATAATACAGTTGAATTTATTAAAAATTATATCGAAAGCAATAAATCAGGTAAGAGGATAATTCTTTTAGAAAATAATGGAGTTAATTTACGACCTCCGAAATCATTTTACCAGATAGCAAGAGAATGTGAACCGGCAGAATATTATGCATTTTGCGATCAGGATGACGTATGGTACCCTGATAAAATTAAATGGGCGGTTGAAGAACTTGAGAAGAAAAAAGATACAAATAAACCTTTGGTTTATTTTTCAGCATATGATTATTACATGAGTGATGGAAGCTTTATCCGTCACTCGCCGGAGCAAAAAGAAAACATTGGTTTAACAGATGTTTTATACTGTACTCCTGCATCAGGATTTTTGCTTGTATTTAATCATGAAGCATGTAAACAATTTATTTTAGATGTAGACCCCGGAATAGAAATGCATGACAGATGGCTCATCAGATGTTGTGTATGTTTTGGTGATACGATTTATGATAAGCGTTTTACGGCTTCGCATATAAGACATACGGAAGCTGTTACAGCTGAGGATTCTAATACAATAGGTCTGTTAAAAGGATTCTTCCAAAAGGAAGTGTTTGGCCCTGCAAGCGTTGAAGCAAAACAGAACCTTATCTATTTTGCAAAAGTGTTTGAGGATAGATTGTCAAATGAACAAAAGAAGAAAATGGCATTATTTATAAAGAAAAATGGTCTTATAACACAGATTAGAAAAATATTTTATCCACATGCACTGCGTTCAAGAGTGCCGGGAGATATTGCCTTAAGAATTTTATTCGTTTTGGGACGAGCTTAAAATGATTTAGAACGGGCTTAGAATGATACAGGTATATTAAGTCCGTTTGTGAAAATTTGATTGTTGACTTATATAAATCAATATTAAGTTTATATTGATAAGTTAAGCAAAATTAAGGCATATATTTTAATAAAGTTGTTATTTTTCCCATATTAGTGTATGATTAATCAGTTGTCGATTGAATAGGAATGCCCAAGAAACTTTGGCAGGATAACTAACAGATGAATGTCTGTGAAATGAAAGGAAGAATTGGAAATGAATTTAAAGAATGGTATTGATCTCTTTAAACAGTATGGTTTACACGATTTCACTCTTAGATTTATGGAGTGGTTTGATACGAAGAAAAGAGACAGATATTATCAAAATAATATAGAAAAATTTTTACCTGGAGAAGATGAGTTAAACGAACAAAGAAAAGTGAAGTTTGAATATGCACCGTTAGTAAGTATTGTAGTGCCTGCATATGAGACTGCACCTGTTTTTCTCAGACAGCTTGTTGACAGTGTATTAGAACAGACATATTCAAATCTTGAATTATGTATCGCAGACGGAAGTAACACAACAATTGTTAAAGATACATTAAATGAATATAAAGATGAGAGAATCAGCTATATAAAATTAAGTAAGAATGATGGAATTTCAAATAATACAAATGAAGGATTTGATAATGCTAAGGGAGAATATATAGCATTGTTAGACCATGATGATTTGCTTACACCAAATGCATTATATGAAATGGTTAAGGAACTTAATGCACATGATAAAATTCCTGATATGGTTTATTCAGATGAAGATAAAATCGTAGCAGATACAGGAAAGCTAATTAATCCGGCGTTTAAACCGGATTTAAACGAAGAATTTTTAAGACATACAAATTATATCTGCCACTTTTTAATGTTTTCAAGAGAATTGTTAGATAAAGTCGGTGGATTAAATCAGGAATTTGATGGGGCTCAGGATTTTGAATTCGTATTAAGATGTAACGGTGCAGGAGCTGACATAAAGCATGTACCAAAAATTTTATATCATTGGAGAATTCATCCTGATTCAACAGCAGCAAATCCAAACAGTAAATTATATGCTTTTGAAAATGGAAATAAAGCAATTAAAAAATATTTGACAGAAATCGGAGAAGACGGAACTCCGGCGCTTACTAAAGATTTAGGATTTTATAAAATTGATTATGATTTAAAAGGTGATTATAGCGTAACTGTTTTAGCTAATGATGAAAAACAGATTAATGAAATGAAGAAAAAACAGAGAGAAATGTCAAATCTTCATATTGAATATAAAGTTGTAAAAGGTCAGCTTTCAAAAGAAATGGAAGCAGTTAAGACTGAATACGTTGTGGTCGCAGATAATGATGCTATTCCTATGACAGACAATTGGGTAGAAGAATTACTTAAATACTGTCAGTGGAAACATGTTGGAATAACAGGTGTAAAATGCCTTAATAAAAATAAGAAAATTGAAAGCTGTGGACTTAATTATGACAGTAATGCAACTGTATCAAGTCTGTTTTATCATTTGCCTTCAATTTTTAGAGGATATTGTCATAGAGCAGACGGACCTCAGAATGTTATGGGTGTGTCTTTAAAATTGGTAATGTTTAGAACTAACGTAATTAAAGAAGTTGGTGGAATAAATGAAAAATTTAGTTTCCCATATAGAGATTTAGATGTTTGCTTTAAAATAGATGAAGCAGGTTATGATGTTATTTTAAATACTGATGTTCACGTAAAATTAGCAGACAATCTTAACTATAATGATGAAAAATCTCAGAAAGAGTTCAAAAAGGTCTGGGAAGATAAATTAAAGAAAGAAAACAAATATTACAATGCTAATTTAGTACAAAGTAATGGAAAGTTTATGTTTAAGTAGATTATAAAGTGGAAACAAAATGAGCAAAGTTCATTTTGATAAAAGTTTCTGATGAATGGCCACTGACCAAATAGATGGTGCAATACAGATTATAGGAGGAAAATATGAGTAAGCATAAGTTGCTTGTTGCAATATTTGCAGTGGGAATGACAGCTGCTGTTTTTGCAGGATGCTCAAATGAAAAAAACACTTCTAACGGAACTATTACAAGTGGAATAACGCTTTTTGGTAACAAGTATACAGGGAGTTATACAGGGGAACTTAATAATGGAAATCCTGAAGGAAAGGGCGTAATTGAAGTAGACGGTGATATAGTTTCTAAGGTTGAAGGAACGTGGAAAGATGGAAGCCTTGATGGAAAATGTACGATTACATATAGTGATGGTAGCATAGAAGAAGGCGACATGGTTGAGAATCGATTTGACGGAGAAATTACAAAAACATTTGCTGATGGAACATATAATGTTATGAATTATAATTCAGGGATTCCAAATGGTGCCATTAAGTATTATGACAGTAAGGGAACGTTAACTGATTATGATTGGAATTATGAACAGGTTCCAATTAAAAAACTAATTTCGCAGGTAAAGGACGTAAAATACTCACAGTTAATATATTATCCTGATAATTATGTTGGAAAAATGATAAAAGCTACAGGTACGGTGGAGTCTGTTTATGAAGCTAAAATAAATGCATATATAACAATTAAGGATTCTGATGGAAAAATTTATGTTTGCAAATGCAAAAACATGAAAGTATTTAATGGCAGACAGTCTATTTCACAGACATATAAAGTCGGAGATAAAGTTCAGGTTTATGGATATTTATTAAAAACTGATATGTATACACATTTTAATGACGATAAGAGTACAAAGTATAATCAGTACACAGGTACATTGCCATATGTAGAAGTTGTTTACAGTTACGACGTAAATGCAGGAGAATTTAATCCGTTAAATCCTTCGTATACATATGAAGATGTTGCAAAGAATCCATATGGCTATGCCGGAATGAAAGCAAAAGTCAATGGAAAAGTTAATTATATAGAACTTAACAATAAGAAAAATACGGCTACTATAAAGTTAGAAGTTGGGAACAAACAGTTTTATTATGTTAATTTTAAATATAACAAAAAGACAAAAGTGCTTCCAGCTATAAATGATGAAATTACAATTGAAGGTAAATATTACGGCATTTACAAAGAAGAATATATTAAAAACGTAGATGATATTGGACTGGTAGATGACGATGATATTGAGTATAGATATGAGGTATATCCTTATATTAATGCTAAAAATGTTATAGAGAATAAATAATAATGGGTAAAAGTATGCTTAATAAATATAATAAAAATCTTAGTATTATAATTTTAGGGATTGCATTGGTTGTCTACATTTTATTTATGGCTGTTACCGGAAGGGTTTTTGATGTAGGCAAATCTACAATAGCGGCAAATACAAACGAAGATACAGAGTATACGGTTGGACGTATTTCTAATGACAGGGAATATTCCATAGTTGTAGACAAGAAGGTTAGCAACCTTAAAAGCATTTCTCTTAAGATAAAAGATTTAAGAGAAAAATATACGCAGGAAAAAAGAAACAATGGAATTATTTCCATAAAGTTTTATGATAATGAATCAGGAAAAGTTCTAGGCGAAAAAGAGTTAGAAGTTCAGGATATCATGTTAACATTATATTATGCTGAAGAGTCTTCAGACAGCTCAGTTGCATATTCAAACATAGAATGTCACGATTTAAAAATTAGTGCTGATTCTTTAAAAATTGTTGTGAAAGGCAAAAATATTCCACAGGACAGTGAACTTGTTATTTATGGTAACAGACAGGATAAAATTGAAAATTTAGCATCATATGATGATGATATGCAGATAAGTGGAAATATTTTATGTATTGTAGTTGAAGGAAGAAAGAAAATTTCTACAGATTTTTTGTGGGGATTAGTATTGATTGCCTTTATAGGAATTACAGTTAATTTTCTTAAAATGAAAGCAAATGCCAATGGAGGGTCTAATGGTAAAAAGAATAACAAATAAAATACCGAAGCCTTTAGCGTATGCAATTGTATTATTTCTAATTGTTGTGTTAACGTTTGTAATCGAATTTTTTGGCTTTAATTTTAAGAGTATAAGATATGGACTTAAAGATACAACTTTTACTAATTTTACAGTTAAAAATAACTCAATTGAAGTTAAGTTAAAAAAGACTACTTACATAGGAAAGGTACAGATATATGGATTATCAGAAGAAAATAAAATAATCCATTACAGTTTTGAAGTTACTACTGTATCGTCTTATGGAAAAGAAAATAAAAAAGGATATAATGACATATTGTATCCTGAATTAAAAACAGGGGTGACTTCTGTAGGGGAATACGGAAACAAGATTAAAATTGATGTTCCTAAAGAATACGTGGACTGTATAAAAGCAGTTAAGATTAAAAATTCATTTACACCTAACAAATATAGAATGTGCTTTATATTTTCAGTACTTGTGATGCTTGCAATGATTATTTTATGTAAGGATATTCTTAGAAAAAGAATAGAGCTGTTCTTCGTTGTATCAGGTTTTTTAATCGGAGTATCATTAATTTATTCTACAGGCGCAACACCGTTTACATGGGATGAAGAAACACATTTTAAGGCCGTATATGAAAATGCCTACGGAGATTTAGTAGATAACACGAGTGCAGTTGTTAAGTATGAGGAAAAAGTAGGAATTCCTGCATATAACACTTTGGAGGAAAAAAATCTCGTAGACCAATACATGAATGCTAATGATAAAAAAGTAATTTCAAGAACAAATAAGGCAGTTGCAACAAATTATACTGCAGTAGCATATATACCTCAGATTCTTGGAGCAAAAATTGCAAGAGCACTACATTTAAGCTTTTCTAATATGCTGATGCTTATTAAATTTATGAACTTAATTGTATATCTTGTTGTTATGGTGATTGCAATAAAGATGACAAAAGTATGTAAATATGCACTTGTTTGTATAGCATTAATGCCTACAAGTATTTTACAGGCAAGTTCTATAACATATGATGGCTTTGTTTTATGCTTTGTTTCACTTGGAGTTGTATTGCTGATAAATGAAATTATTAGTGATGAAGAAAAGATAAATACAAAGTTATTAGTAGCCGGAATGGTTGCAATTACAGTGGGAAGTTTATCTAAGATGGTTTATGCACCATTAGTTATGCTTGCACTATTTATTCCTAATAGGAAATTTTCAAGTAAAAAGAGTGTAATCTGGTTTAAACTTGGAATATTGGCTGTATGTGGATGGATGCTTACAACATTTGTGTTGCCAACAATAGCAAGTATGATTTCACCGGATGTTACGGCAACTGTGGATATCAGAGGTGGAGATACAAACTCAGGAAGTCAGATTGGAAACATTATTGGACAGCCATTTAATTATGCAAAAGAATTGTTATCAAGTATATTTAGTTTTGAAAACTTTGGTATTTCAGCTGAGACAAGAGACCCATATACAATTGGTAATTTAATGCTTATGAATTATGGTGGAACAGTCGTAGGACCGGATAAATTTGCTTATGTAATAATGGCACTTATTATGATTTTAATTTGCAAAAATAAAGAAGAAAAGCCTCTTAATGTAAAAACAAAATTAGGTGTTTGGGGACTTATCTTTATTATTGTTGTATTGATATGGACAGCAATGTATCTTGCATTTACACCTGTAGGTCAGAAGGCTATAGTAGGTGTACAGGCCAGATATTATCTTCCGATATTGTGGCTGGCTATAGTAGCTGCATATAACGGGAAATTATGTATTAATGTAACAAAAACAGGTTACGCCCGATTGCTTACCGGAATCATGACATTTATAACTGCATATGGACTTTTGGCGGTATTAATTGTTCAAAAGCTAGCATAAAAGGAAAGGCTTTTACAAAATCTGATTTTGTAAAGCCTTTTTGAGAGGTTTAGGAAATGGATAAAAAAGTATCAATTGTAATACCTGCATATAACAGTGAAAAATATATAAAGGATTGTATTTTGTCACTGCAAAGGCAGACATATAAAAATATAGAAATTATAGTTGTTAATGATGGCTCAAAGGATTCAACGCTAGAAATATTAAACGAGCTTGCAAAAGAATATAATAATTTAATTGTTCTTACACAGGAAAATCATGGAATAGCTTATACAAGAAACAGAGGAATCGAATTTGCCACAGGTGAATATCTGATGTTTATGGATAATGATGATTCCATGAAAGAAGACTGTATAGAAATGCTGCTAAGCAGAATTTTGGAAACTGATGCTGATATGGTAATTGGTGGATACAGGCGAATTACTCCTGGAGGAAAAGTTTTAGATGAAATGGTTCTCACAAAAGATGAATGGGCAAAGTTTAGAATGATAAGTCCTTGGGGACGTATTATGAAAACGCAATTTGTCAGAGAACATAATCTTAAATTTGGCGATTATAAAATGGGAGAGGATTCATATTTTAATGTTACAGCTTACGGCGAAAGTGACAAAATCATAACAACAGATTATGTGGGTTATAATTGGATTTACAGAGATGAGTCGGTTTCAAATACAACTCAGAAAAAAGTGGCAAATTCTCCAATTCCTTTTCTTGAAGGGTTAATAGAGAGAAATAAAAATCAAAAATATATGAAGCCTAAAATGTTTGAGTATTTTGTTATAAAATATGTTATCTGGAATTTGACCTTTATATGTAAACAGAGTACTAAAAAAGAAATGTCAAAAGCGTATACAGAATATTTTAACTGGTTATCCGGGAAGATTCCTGATTATAAGAAAAATCCTTATGTGGGACTTGGAAAGCCTAAAGGTGAAACAGCTTTAATAAGACTAATTGTAACTATATTTTGCAAAATGCCAAAGAGCATAGTAATATGTATAATGATGCTATATAAAAAGATTGTATAAATAGAGAGCAACAGAATTAAAAAAATGGGAACAAACAATGTTAAAGTTTAGTAATCGTGAATAATAAGCAATGATATAGTTTGGTAAACCAAAATAATAAACAATAGTAGAGCAAAAAAACTTAGTAAATAACAACAGAGTTTTTAGGAGAAGAAAGATGAAACATTCATTTGTAATATGTGCATACAAAGAAAGTCCTTTTTTAGAGGAATGCATACAGTCATTAGAAAAACAGACAGTAAAAAGTACAATTAAAATGGTTACTTCAACACCTAATGAGTATATTGCTGATATGGCAAAAAAACACAATATAGAACTGATAGTAAACGAAGGTCAGGGAGGAATTGTCCAAGACTGGAATTTCGGATATAAACAGATTGATACTCCTTATGTGACAATTGCACATCAGGATGATGTATATTTTCCAGAGTATACAGAAACTTTATTAAAGGAATTTGAAAGAAGCAAACATCCTTTGATTTTCTTTACAGATTACTGGGAACTTAGAAATGGTGAATATGTTAAAGAAAACAAATTACTTAAAGTTAAAAGAATCATGCTTATACCATTAAAGACAAGATTGTTTTTTAACAGCAGATTTGTAAGAAGAAGAATATTATCATTTGGATCACCTATTTGTTGCCCTTCAGTAGGATATGTCAGAGCAAATTTGCCGAATCCTATTTTTGAAGTTGGATTTAGAAGCAATGAAGACTGGCAGGCATGGGAGAAACTTTCTAAACTTAAAGGAAGCTTTATTTATTGCAAAAAGCCATTAGTGGCACATAGAATACATGAAGATTCAGAAACATCAGCCATTATTGCCGATAATAAAAGAAGCGATGAAGATGAAGTTATGTTTTCAAAATTCTGGCCTAAATTTATTGTTAAGATATTAGTAAAATTTTATGCTAAAGGTCAGGATTCTAACAATATGTAATTTATTAAAGAGTGGAAGGTTCAATGAAAACGTTAGTATATTGTTAGGATTTTAATTATGTGATTCATTGAGGTTATAATATAAATGAGTAAAAAGATAAAAAATAATTTGCCGGATGATTTGAATGGTTCACAGGATAATTTAGAAAATGTGAGAACAGATTTAAATTCGGATAATATGAAAGATGAGGGCTTAAAGGATAATATTAAGATTGAAAATGCGATTGCAGCATTGCAGCAGGAAAGCACTCAGGAAATGTTAGCTCATACTTTAACAGTTATCCGAAGAAGAATGAAGGAAAAAGGCAGATTAATTATTGCGGTTGAGCCGCCTAAAGCAGATCGGAATTTGAATATTCAGGCAATTAAGACAGATGATGGAAGAATGTGGTGGATGGCGTTTACAAGTTTTGATGAGGAAGTTAAAGGAAGCAGTAGTGTAATGTCTACTTTTATGAGTGACATTGACAGCTTATTTGTGACAGCCTTAAAAACAGATGGAATAAGTGGAATTATAATTAATCCGTGGAACAAAACAATAATGCTTGATAAGAGATTGATAAGTATTATTATTGGAAAATAATATGATGCCAGGTTCAAAAGGCTTAAGCCCACATAAGCTTGCTCATAAAGGAGTAGGATTATAGGAGTGTGCAGTATGAACAATCTGTAGTCATCAAAGTAAGGGACTTTTGACCACAACGTCATAATTTTAAAGAATTATAAATATAACAAAATTTAAGAGGTGATAATTATGTCAGAAATTAATAGTATTGATGTAGAAGAAGATCAGTTTGCATATCGTTATGATACACAGCTTTTGATTGACAGAAGAGATAAAGATTTAGATGAGGATGAGATATCAGAGTACATAACAGAACATTTTGAAGGTAACTGTCTTATCGCAGTAGGAGATGAAGATTTGATTAAAATTCATTTCCATACAAATGAGCCTTGGAAAGTTTTAGAATATTGTAACTCAATTGGAGAAATTTACGATATTGTAGTTGAAGATATGATTCGTCAGTCAGCAGGCTTACAGGGTTAGAGTAAAATTAAGAATATTATCTTAAGTTTTCCACATACTAACTCCATAACTTAAATTTAGCAAAATAGGATTTAATTACATTAAAGAAAAAATTAAATTCTTTAAAAGATTAGTTATGGAGGATAATAACATGAAAGCGACAGGTATCGTACGAAGAATCGATGAATTGGGGAGAGTTGTTGTTCCAAAGGAAATCAGAAGAACTTTAAGAATAAGGGAAGGCGATCCTTTAGAGATTTTTACAAATAGAGATGGTGAGGTCATTTTAAAAAAATATTCACCAATTGGAGAACTTGACAATTTTGCAAAACAATATGCGGAAGCGTTAGGGCAGACATCAGGCCAAATGATTATGATTTGCGACAGGGATCAGGTTGTTGCTGCATCAGGTGGAGCTAAAAAAGAAAACATAGGAAAGAAGATAAGTAAGGATGTAGAAAACTTAATAGATGAACGTGAAGTCTTTACAACTCATAATAGTTTAAAAAAGGGGATAGCTATCATTGAGGAAGGTGAAGAACCATCTATGGGTGAAGTAATATATCCGATTATCTGTGAAGGAGATGCAGTTGGTGCGGTTGCAATAATTGGAAAAGACATAAAGAATCCAATATCGGTAACTGAACAAAAGTTAGCGGCAGTTGCAGCAAATTTTTTAGGAAAGCAAATGGAGTCTTAAATTTAAACGGGTAAAAAATACAATTAAAATGACAAAATTTTGTGCTAAAAAAAATAAGTCGTAAAAGTTCGAAAAAAATAAAAAAAATGTTTTATGAAAAATGCACATAAAATTTGGCTGAAATCCCCTTAAAATAAGCAAATTACCTTGACAAAGTAAGGGTAAATGATGTATAAAGTTTATTGAAGTACGCGAGGAAAACGTATATTACAGGAACACATGAAATTAAAGTAGTTTCTGAACTAATTTTTAGGAGGATATAAACATGAACAAGACAGAATTTATCGCAGCAGTAGCTGAAGAAGCAGGATTATCAAAGACAGACGCAGCAAAGGCTGTTAAGGCTTTTACAGACGTTGTAACAGAAGAAATGAAGAAGGGTGAAAAAGTACAGTTAATCGGATTTGGTAACTTTGAAGTTTCTAAGAGACCAGCTCGTGAAGGTATCAACCCTGCAACAAAGGAAAAAATCACAATTGCTGCAGCTAATGTACCTAAGTTCAAAGCAGGTAAGGCTTTAAAAGAAGCTCTTAACTAATTTAAAAGAGTAAATATATAAGTGATTTTAAGGGCTTTTGTTATCAAAAGCCCTTTATTTTATACTGCTTTTTAATCATGAAGTTTAGAAATAAATTATAAAATAATTAAATTTACAATAAAATATAAGATTTGTAATTAATAATGTAATTGTGCAAAACAGAAAAGATATCCGGTTAATGAATATAATAGCAGAAAAAAGGATATCTAATTAACAACAAAATCAGGAGGAAACATGAGAATAGATAAATACTTAAAAGTATCAAGAATTATTAAAAGAAGAACAGTAGCTAATGAAGCTTGTGATGCAGGAAGAGTAATAGTAAATGGAAAACCTGTAAAAGCTTCTTACGATGTTAAGATTAACGATGTAATTGAAATTCAATTTGGACAGAGAACGGTTAAAGTTCAGGTATTAAATTTGAATGAAACTGTAAAAAAAGAAGAAGCTACAGAAATGTACAAAGATTTGACATAAATTTAAGATAGTATACAAATATAAATGTACTAATGCATCTAATAAAAGAGTGCCTAAATTAGCCCATACAGAAAATATTTGATAGAAATATAAACTTAGATGTTTGGGTCAAAAGCTCTAGCTTTGATACCTACGGATTGTTTTTTTAGTTAGTATAAATAAAAAAAGAGTTTCATATATTTATGTAAGTATAGCTATGTGGGTGATTTAGTGGAGAATGATAATATTTCCAAAGCTCATAAACTTATGATGCTTAACAGGAAATCAATGGAGATTACAGGGGTCGAGGATGTTATTTCTTTTGATACAAAAGAGGTATTACTTGAAACGACAATGGGAATTCTGACTATTAAAGGTGAGGATTTAAAAGTAAATAGGTTAAGTATAGAAAAAGGGGAATTAGAGATTGAAGGAACTGTGGACAGCATGGAATATTCTGAAATCTCATCATATAAAAGAAAAAAAGAAAGCATGCTTAAAAGGATGTTTAAATGATTAAAGATGAACTTATTTTGCTTTTTACTTCACTGTATTGCGGAATAATATTTGCAATTGTATACGATGCTATAAGGATAATAAGAAATCTTATTAAACCACATTTTATTAGAGTGGTTATTGAAGATTTTATATATTGGATATGTGTAGCTTACATATTTTTTAGTATGTTGATTAAAAAAAATTACGGAAATTTAAGATGGTATCCTATATTTGGAATGCTTTTGGCAATGGCAGTTTATGAAATAATAGTAGGAAGAAAATTAGTGTTGAAAATTTCGAAAGTTTTGGAAAAGATAATTAGAACTTTATTAAAACCATTGAAAAAAGCATGGAAACGAATTAAACTAAGAAAGACGAAAATAGAAGAAAAGTTTGCAAAAGGAAATAAGGTGAGTAGATGTCGGAAAAAAGAAAACCACAGGAAAGCATGCAACGCAGACAGCAAAACGGACAACAGGTAAGAAAACCAAGGAAAAGCACTGCTACTTCCAGAGTGAGCAGAGTAAGTAAGAGTAAGAAAAAAAACGATAACAGAGGCATGATAGTTGGAATAAGCCTTGTAGTTATTATGTTATGTGCTATTTTACTTGTACAGACATTTAATGCATATGGAACGTTATCAGATTTAAAGAAACAGAAAAAAGAACTTACGCAGGAATATAATGACCAATTAGAATTATCAGATGAATTAAAAGAAAAAGAAGACTACGTTAAGACAGACGAATATATAGAAGAAATGGCAAGAAAGATGGGATTAGTGTATCCGGATGAAGTAATCTTTAAGCCAGAAGACTAAAGCTATAGGAAATAAGTAAGAAAGCGATTTACGAAGTAAATTTTCCTAAATACAAAAGAAACCAATTTTAAAGATGTTTATATTAATATAATAAAAAATTAATTTTTAAAGAGATTTATTTTCTATATAATTAAAAAAGAAACTGATTTTAAAAGTATATGGAATTAATAGTTATAAGATAATTTAACTTTTTGCATTTACTTTAAAGGTCAGCTTCTTTTTTTTGCTCGTATTTGGACAGATTAAAAAGTCTTTTATTTACTTATGAGTAAGCTCATGTTTGTATAATATACTTGATGTTTATATGAATTTGGCTTTAACCCGCTTATGAACAAATTCATGTGAACTTAGACCTTTTGACCAAGGCGGTCTATAAAAGTTTAAAAGGAAAAAATGTCAAAAAGTCTAAGGAACATAAGGTTATGATTCGACAATTTTGGATATTGACATCCGATATACTGTTGTCAATAAAAAAATGGAGGATTGATTAATGACGCAAAAGGTATTGAAACCATTATTTTTACTTATGATATCCTGGGCAGTAACAGGAATTACATTTTTTGGCTGTAATCCGATAGCTTTGGCATGGTATAGTGCGGGAAACATATTGCCCGTATTTGGAGTAGTGATAGCACCGGTTATGGCAGGGGGAATATATTTTTATCAGGGATTTTTGCCAATGTGCAAGTATACAATGATAATTTTGATGACATATGTGTGTATTAATTTATATAAGAAATGGGCAAAGAATCCAAATCCGTTTATTTTGGCAGGAATTTCGGTTATGACAATGGTTGTTATGGAGGGAGCAGATTTTTATATGAATAATATGGCGTCGCTTCATTGGAGTACATTTAAAATGCTTACATATATTCCGATAATAATGCTTAACTGGTCAACAACCATAATATTTGCATATGGAATAAATAAATTTATGGTTCAGAAAAAATTATCGCCAATAGATGATGGTATGCAAAATGTAGATGCGGAGCAGGTGTTAAAAACGGCGAAAGCTTTTAAGGGAATAGCTTCTAAAATGCAGTATATAAACAGTGAGTATAATGAAAATTTTCAAAACGAATATTTGGAAAATCATATAAATGAGTGTGTGTGTAGCGGATGTGCGAATAGTGAAATACAGTATATGGAAAGGGCAAGGCTTAATTATTTGTGGTTTAGCAAAATGGTGGAAACGAGGGAAGCCATGGCATCACAATTCAATGAAGTAAGTAAGATCGTGGAAAAATTTTTGAGACCGGCAATTAGTGAAGATTTACTTACAGACAGAATGGCAGAAAAAATACAACGAAAATTCAGAGAGAAAAAAATATATGCAAAGAAAATAAGGGTGGTGAAAAATGAGAAAGAATATATAGAAGTAGAGTTTTACGCCAAAAAGAAGAAGAGGGCAAAAGCTACGGTTAGAATGATGACGGATATAATAAGTCGGGTGGTTGGCAAAAAGATGAGAATGGTAAACTTAGAATATGGAAATATACCATTAGAATATGGAAAATTTCAGTTATTAGAGGAGGTGAATTTTCACACATTACAGGGGAGTGCAAAAACAGTTAAAAGAAATGAACAGGTTTCAGGGGATAATTTTACGTATCTTGTGTTAGATAAAGGGCAGACATTTATGAGCATATGCGATGGTATGGGCTCAGGAAGTGTTGCAAATGAGTATAGTGGAATCATAATTGATTTGTTGGAACAGTTTATGGACAGTGGACTGAATGAAAATACAATATTAAGGCTTATTAATTCGGTTTTGCTGACAAAAAGTGGATGGGATATTTCTACTACGGTCGACATGGGAATGATTGATCTATATTCGGGAACATGTAGATTTTTGAAGTCAGGTGCTGCATGCACGTTTATAAAAAGAGGAAACTGGGTAGAATGTATAAAGTCAACATCTTTACCAATAGGAGTTTTAAATGAGGTGGATGTTGAGACTATAACTAAAAAATTGTATGACGGTGATTTTGTAATAATGATTTCAGATGGAATAGTGGAATCATTGCAGTGCGATGATAAAGAAAAGGAGATGGCAAATGTGATAATGGATATAGAGAGTAATAATCCAAAAGAAATGGCACTTATTATTATGAATGAGGCGATAAAACTGTCGGGTGGAGTGCCAAAAGATGATATGACGGTTCTTGTGACAGGAATATGGCGAAAGCATTAAACAAAGAGTATCACATAAATTATTGATTTAAGGTATTTTATGACAATCAAAGTAACAGATAGATGAAAATATTAAACGATTTAACCGGGTTGTTTGACTTTAGAATAAGCATACAGTATATTAAAAATATGATAAAAAAAGTATTGAATTTTATTAAAGAAAACAATATGCTGCAAAATGGAGACAGCGTCGTTCTGGGAGTATCCGGAGGCGCTGATTCCATTTGTATGCTATATGTACTAAAAGAAATAAGCAAATTTATTAATTTAAAACTTGTAGTGGTTCATGTACATCATCATATCAGAGGCAAAGAAGCAGATGGAGATATGGAATATGTTAGAAAAATTTGTGACAAAGAGCATATTCCGTATGAAATTTTTCACATAGATGCTAAAAAAGAGGCAATAGCCAGAGGAATGTCAGAGGAGGAGGCAGGAAGAGTCTGCAGATATGAATGTTTTGCAAAAGTGCAGGAGAAATATAATGCAAATAAAATATCGGTGGCACATAATTTGAATGATAATAGTGAAACTATTTTGTTTAACCTTTTTAGAGGAACCGGAATAAAAGGAATTTCGGGTATCCCTATGCAGCGTGATAACATTGTAAGGCCACTGCTTTGTGTATCTAGAAAAGAGATTGAAAAATATCTTGAAGAAAATCATATATCATATAGGACAGATAAAACAAATTTTGAAACAGAATATAGCAGAAATAAGCTTAGATTAGAATTGATTCCGTATATAAAAGAAAATATAAATAAAAAAGCTGAATATAATATTGTAAATGCCGGAAAAATGTTAGGAGAAATAGAAGATTATTTAGAGATTGAAACAAATAAGACATATGATGAATATGTAGACGAAAATGAAGAAGGAATATTCATCTCATTAAAGGCTTTTGAAATTCATCCGGCTATAGCAAAAAGGATTGTCAGAAAAGGAATTGAGAAAAAAGCAGGAAAATTAAAAGATGTAACGGCGGCGCACGTTGAAAGTATTATAAATTTGGCAAAGCTTGAAGTGTCAAAGTCAGTTAATTTGCCTTATAATATCAAAGCAATAAAAAAGTATAAGGGAATTCTACTTTCGGATTTATCCGATATAAAAATTGAAAAAATTAAGGAGATTCCAATTATTGTAAATAATGAACTTATAAACGAGAATCCGTACAATGGAAAATTTAAAATAGACTTCGAAAACAACGGATTTTCAGTAGATGATATACAGGAATTACTGTATACTAAATGGATTGATTGTGATAAAATAGGTTCGTTAACCTTACGGAATCGTAAAGAGGGTGATTACCTTGTAGTAAATGATTTCGGAAGTAAAAAGAAACTGAAAGAATATTTTATCAATGAAAAAATTCCTAAAGAAGACAGAGATAAAGTATTACTATTGGCCGATGGAAATCATATAGTGTGGATAGTCGGATATAGAATGAGTAGTTACTATAAAGTCAACAGTAATACTAGAAACATAATTAAGATTGAATTTTATAATTAAAAAACAAAGGAGAGAAGAAAATGGCAAGTCATATCGAGGAAATGATTAGTGAAGAACAAATTGATAAAAGAGTTAGAGAGATTGCAAAGCAGATTAGCGAAGATTATAAGGGAAAATCTGTTCGTCTTATCTGTATCCTAAAAGGAAGCGTTTTTTATACATGCGAATTAGCAAAGAGAATATCAATACCGGTAACTCTTGATTTTATGAGTGTATCAAGTTATGGCTCAGGTACTGTAAGTACAGGTGATATTAAAATCAAAAAAGATTTGGATCATGACATAGAAGGATTAAATGTAATTGTTGTTGAAGATATCATTGATTCAGGTAATACATTAAACAAGTTAATACCGTTGTTAAAAGAAAGAAAGCCTGCAAGCATTGCAGTAACAACACTTCTTGATAAACCATCAAGAAGAGAAGTAGATGTTCATGTTGATTATACAGGGTTTGAAATAGAAGATAAATTTGTAGTAGGCTATGGGCTTGACTACGACCAGAAGTACAGAGACTTACCTTTTGTAGGCGTTGTTGAAGAGTAATTTAATATTCAAAAAAAATTTGCCTCCGATTAAGATGACGGATGCGTGAAATTTTACTGACAGCGATACAAAATACTACCATAGGAGGTGAAAAATTGAAGAATAGTTCAAGAGGATTTAGAATTTACTTTATAGTTATAGCATTAATGATTGTAGGTATGTATGCATTTTCAATATTTTCAACGAAAGACAGTGATTATAAATATAATGATTTTATTACTGATTTAAAGGCTGGAAATGTATCAGAAGTTACAATCAGACAAAATAATGAGGTACCATCAGGAAGTATTGTTGTTGTTTTATCAAAGGATAAATCAAGAAAAGTAGTATATGTAACAGATGTAAATAAAGTAATTAGTGATATAGATGAAATAGATACAGATGTTAAGCCTACAGTTACTGATGTTGCAGGTGATAATTCATTGATGATATCAATTATACAGGTGCTATTAATGGCAGGTGTTGTAATTGTTATTATTATGGTTATGAATGGTAGTGCCAATGCAGGCAATGCAAAAATGGCTAACTTTGGTAAGAGCCGCGCAAGACTTGTACTTGATGTTAAGAATATTAATTTCTCAAATGTCGCAGGTCTTATTGAAGAAAAAGAAGAACTTGAAGAAATTGTAGATTTCCTAAGGAATCCTAAAAAATATATAGATTTAGGAGCAAGAATTCCAAAGGGTGTTTTATTAGAAGGCCCTCCGGGAACAGGTAAGACATTATTAGCAAAAGCTGTTGCAGGTGAAGCTAAGGTGCCTTTCTTTACAATTTCAGGTTCTGATTTTGTGGAAATGTTTGTAGGCGTAGGTGCTTCCAGAGTAAGAGATTTATTTGCGGAAGCAAAGAAAAATGCACCATGTATTATATTTATCGATGAAATCGATGCTGTTGCCAGACGAAGGGGAACAGGAATGGGTGGTGGCCATGATGAACGTGAACAGACATTAAACCAGATGCTTGTAGAAATGGACGGATTTGGTGTTAATGAAGGTATCATTGTTATGGCAGCTACTAACAGAGTAGATATTCTTGATCCGGCTATTTTAAGACCGGGACGATTTGACAGAAAAGTATTAGTAGGAAGACCTGATGTTGTAGGCAGAAAGGGAATACTTGAAGTTCATGCAAAGAATAAGCCGTTAGGCGAGGATGTTGATTTGAAAAAAATCGCACAGATTACATCAGGATTTACAGGAGCTGATCTGGAAAACCTCTTAAATGAAGCGGCTATTATTGCAGCAAAATCTGACAGAGCATTTATTATTCAGGAAGATATTGATAAAGCACTTATTAAAGTTGGGGTTGGAAAAGAAAAGAAGAGTAAAATTATTTCTGACAAAGAGAAACGTATTACAGCTTATCACGAAGCAGGCCATGCAATTTTATTCCATGTATTGCCTGACGTAGGACCTGTTCATACGGTTTCAGTTATTCCAACAGGAGCAGGAGCAGCAGGTTATACAATGCCATTACCTGAAAAAGATGAAATGTTTGATACAAAAGGACATATGATTCAGGAAATAATGGTAAGCCTTGGTGGAAGAATTGCGGAAGAAATAATTCTTGATGATATTACAACAGGAGCATCTCAAGATATTAAACAGGCAACTGCAATGGCTAAGGCAATGGTTACAAAATATGGATTTTCTGACAGATTAGGTTTAATAAATTATGATAATGATTCTGAAGAAGTATTTATTGGACGTGATTTAGCACAGTCAAAAGGATATGCAGAACATACAGCATCAGTAATTGATGAAGAAGTAAAAAATATCATTGATACATGTTACAAAGATGCTAAAAAAATTATCGAAGATCATATGGAACAATTACAAAAATGTGCTCAAATGTTGATCGAAAAAGAGAAGATAAACCAACAGGAATTTGAAAGTATTTTTTGACAAAAGTAATAATGACTAATAAAAATGTTTTAAAAAATAAGAAATTGTATAAAATATTAATAAAAAATAATAATAAACAATAATAAATTGTGCAAAAGATAAAAAGTGTTGTTATCGGTAACAAAACGCTTTACAACAGTTGATTTTATGCTATAATAATTATTGTAAAACCCCCCAATACATTATATAGTTTTTTTTGCTACACCCCAAAGAAAAAACGAATACCTTCTCCGAAAAGGACAGCAGTAGCAGCTGTCCTTTTTGTTTTGTATAAAAATTAATAGCACCAATTTATGCAAATATGTAATATAATTTAGTGAGTAGGTTTGGAATAAGATATTGAATAATATATGAAATAATATATATATGACAGTTACAAACAGATAGTTGAAAAGTAATGTTTATTTCCTGATTTTTTTAGGAAATTTTATATAGTTTTATATTTAGGAGAACAATATGAACCATAATAGAAATTCTATTTTTCATGACGGAACAGAACAGTTTTGCAGATACAATAAACAGACAGATAAATATAGCTTTATACTTCGCGTAGGCCATAGAATGGCAAATGAAGTATATATAATTATTGATAATGAAAGAATTCAAATGACATCATGTTATCAGGATGAGATATTTGAGTATTATACTGTACGAATTCACCTTGAAAACAGATGTTATAGATATAGATTTGAGATAGATGGAAATGAAATTCTGTTTTACAATATGGCAGGAGCTGATACAAGCTACTCAGATGTTTATGACTTTTCAATAACACCCGGATTTAATACACCGGATTGGGCAAAAGGTGCAGTTATGTACCAGATATATGTAGAACGTTTTTGCAACGGAGATAAAACAAACGATGTTGAAACAAATGAATATGCGTATATTGGAAAAGGCGTAGAAAAAATTGAAGACTGGTATGAAAATCCGGCAGCAGACGGTACCAGACAGTTTTATGGTGGTGATTTACAGGGAGTTATAGATAAGATGGATTATCTGGAAAAATTAGGTGTTAAAGTCATTTATTTTAATCCGTTGTTTGTATCACCTTCGAATCACAAATATGATACACAGGATTATGATTATATAGACCCTCATTTTGGGAAAATAGTTGTTGATGATGGGGATGTATTAAAAGACGGAGAGACAGATAATTCAAAGGCAACAAAATACATTTCAAGAGTTACAAATAAGAAAAATCTTGAAGCAAGTAACGAATTGTTTATTGAATTAGTAGAAGAGGCTCATAAACGTGGAATTAAAGTGATTATTGACGGCGTATTTAACCATTGTGGCTCTTTTAACAAATGGATGGATTACGAGGAAATTTACAGAGAAGAGAATGGCTATGAGAAAGGTGCATATATTTCTCAGGACAGCCCATATAATTCTTTTTTTAAATTTAATGGCGGTCAGTGGCCTCACAACTCAACATATGAAGGGTGGTGGGGATTTGATACTTTGCCAAAACTTAATTATGAAGATAGTGAAAAGTTGCAACAGTATATTTTAGACATTGCAAAAAAGTGGGTTTCACCTCCTTATAATGTTGATGGATGGAGATTAGATGTTGCAGCTGATTTGGGACATAGCGGTGAATTTAATCATGAATTCTGGCGTAAATTCCGAAAGGCAGTTAAGGAAGCAAATAAGGATGCAATTATTTTAGCAGAACATTATGGCGAAGCGGGAGAATGGCTAAAGGGCGACCAATGGGATACGGTAATGAATTATGATGCGTTCATGGATCCTGTAAGCTGGTTTTTAACAGGTGTTGATAAACATTCTGACAATGTAAAGCCGGAACTTAAGGGAAATGCCCACAGCTTTAATGATGCAATGAAATATCATATGGCGCAATTCCAGAATCAGTCGTTATTAGTGGCAATGAATGAATTGTCAAATCATGATCATTCAAGATTTATGACAAGAACAAACGGTATGGCTGGAAGAATTGCAACTGCAGGAGCAGAAGCGGCAAATGAAAATGTAAAGAAAGCCATATTTAAACAGGGAGTCGTAATGCAGATGACTCTGCCGGGAGCACCAACATTGTATTATGGGGATGAAGCCGGCGTGTGTGGATGGACAGATCCGGACAACCGAAGAACATATCCTTGGGGCAAAGAAGATTTTGAATTAATCGAATTTTACAGAGATATGATTTTTATACACAATCATTGCGATGAATTGAAGAAAGGTTCTTACAAGCAATTAGACTGGGGCAACAATTATTTAAGTTATGGACGATTTGATGCATTAAATGGCACAGTAACAGCTATCAATACATCAGACCATGAAATCAATGTGAAAATTCCTGTTTGGCAGTTAAACATTCCAAATGGAAACGTAATGGAACGATTAATGGAAACATCTGAGGAATTGTATAATGTGGGTCGAATTCCGGTAATGGTAGAAAATGGTGATATAGCAGTTACCATTCCTGCATGTAGCGCGGTAGTTTATAGAACAAAATAGATGTGTGTAATAACCTTATTGACGGGGCAAATGATTATTTAGTAGTTTATAGAACAAAATAGATGTGTGTAATAACCCCCAATATATAGATGCATGGAAGAAGCATAAATTATATAAATGTGTAGAATAGACATATATTTTCAGTTAGCAGAAATTATATAAATGTGTAGAATAGACATATATTTCCGGTTAGCATAAAATTATATATACGTCAATTAAAATCTAAAATAAATAATAAAATATAAATTATAGAATATAAAAATGAACCTGTATATTTAAGATAGTGTTTGGCAGAATGTAATTTTGTCAAATATTGAAAATCTATAGGTTCATTTTTATTTGTTGTTCTTTGTTAAGAATAATCTTTGTCAATCATAGTGGGAGTCTGGGTTTATTTGTAAGATTTGATTTAGAGTTATAATGTCATTGATATTGCGCTTCAATGCATGCACAATTAGTTTTATATAACTATACCTAGTCTGTAACGTCATCTTTAATAAATAGTCCATTTACAATATATCGTGTATTACTTTTTCCTGAAGTACATGTGCTAAGTGTTAATATTTTACTGTCCTGAGTTAAAGCTACATCTTTTCTAACATTTGCATTAGAAACGCTTGGATTAAGAGTTGTCTTGAAATAGTCCATTCGCACCTGAATATCCGAAAAATCAAATGCTTTTAAAATATGAGTATCATCATAAACATAAGCTGAGTAAACTCTGTATGTTAATTTGTGACTAGGTGTATAAACATAAAAATATTCATGTTTATCAAAGAAGTCTTTTTTCTCGAAATAATGTAAGTGTGCAAACATTGTGCCGTTTAACATATTATGACCATAAAATACAGTTACGGGGTCAGTGAAATCAGTTGAGTTTATTTTTTCACTATATATACAACCTGAAAATTCATAATTTCCTTTTTCATTATGTGTAAGATAAAAGGAATCATCTTTAGAATCATCAGATTGCGCAACCGGCAATTCAATTTTTGTACCGGGAATATATATGTATGCATAAATATCTTTGTTTGTTTTAGCAATCTTATCCCAATCATATGGATTTATGATTGAGTCATCTTCATTATCATTCATGCTGTCAGAGTTATTGTTGATAGCTGAATTATTGTTAGATTTATTTGACTGAGATGTTGCATTAGTTTTCTTGTATTCTGTTGGATTTTTGCCACTGGAAAAATACATAAATATATATGTTCCTGCCACAGAAAAAGCGAGCATCGCAACAATCAAAATAGCTATTAAAAGATTTCGCTTCTTCATGGATTTCTTATTTCTCGAAGATGAAAATTTCACCATTGTTAAATTCCTCTCTTAATATATAAATAGCCAATTTCATAATATAGACAAGTATATGACTTGGAAAAAAGGATGTCAATTATGCGGTATCTGATGGTGCCTAATTTAGCTTGATTTAGTAGAAAAAATGGTTGCGTAAATAAAAAAATTATGGTATAAATATTTATTGTTGGAAACAAATGGGCAGATTCCCGAGTGGCCAAAGGGGACAGACTGTAAATCTGCTGGCAACGCCTTCGAAGGTTCGAATCCTTCTCTGCCCATTATTTATTCAACGGGTTCGCCGGCGTGGCGGAACTGGCAGACGCGCAGGACTTAAAATCCTGTGGTAGCAATATCGTACCGGTTCGATTCCGGTCGCCGGCATATATATGTGCGAAGCAATGAGTCCACATACACAAAAAAAGAACAGGTTCTTTAGAAAGCTAGTTTTCAGAAAGAACCTGTTCTTTTTTTTTTTGATGCGGCGAATGCCGCATCAGCGAGATGGAAATTATATTGTCTGCAATCCTTTATAGAAAAAGAGGTTGCAGGCATTTTTGTTTTACAATAAAAAATAGTAAATATTTACATTTTGGCCCTAATCATTTACTATAAAAGGAGGGTATTTGTTATATTGGACATGGAAATGTTCATGAACTTTATATAAGTTAATTTGCAGTTATAGGTTTATAAAGTATGTTTATGTATATGAGTGAAACAGCATAAATATTATAAAAAATTATAAGTACTAAAAAACGACAGATGAAGTTCATAAACAATTTTTAAAGAAAATTGTAATATAATGTATGGTGGAGAGAAAAGTGTATAAATTATTAAAAAAATGGAAAAAAGCAAAGATAAGAACGCAGATTATTCTGACTTATATTGCGGTTCTTTTATTGTCATTTATAATGACGTTTACATTAATTTCAGCTGTAAACGGAAGATATACGAAAATTGAAGTTGGTAAGGCAGGAGTGCAGACAGTAAATGCACTTCAGGGAAATTTAGCGCTTATTTTTGATAATGTAACTCAATTTTCAACACAGATATATTTTGACGATATCGTACAGGATTCTTTAAGACAAATAAATTCAGAGAATATTAATTTGAATTATCAAAAAAACATAACAAAGAGTTTGTTTAATATGATATTATCCGGAGAATACATTTCCGGAGTATATATATTTGATAAATATAATAATTGTTATAATTCTTATAAGAGACCACCAAAAAAAATAAATAAGCAAATCCAGGATACAAATTGGTATAAGGAAATGCAGCAAGCAAATGGAAACGGATTTTTCTATAACGGAAGCGATGGAACAATAGAATATTATGCACCTAATGATTATCTGTGCTATGTAAGACAGATTGTAGATAAGAGAGATTATAAACCTTTGGCTACACTTCTAATAACTTTTGATGATTTAGTATTGCAGGACTATTTTAATCAGGTTAGTAATGATTACAAGAATCAGTTCTACATAGTTGATTCGAAAGGAAATTATATTATTGAGCCTCAAGACAAAAAGCGTGATTTTAAAAAGTATACAAAAATTGCAAAAAATATGTCTAAGGAGTACATGGAAGTAAATAATAAAGACGAAAAAAGTGTTGTTGCAAGTCAGGATATAGGAATACAGGATTGGAAACTTATCGGAGTATTTTCAATGGATAACATTACATCTTTAGCTCCATACTATTCGACAGTGATAGTGGTAATTATGTGTTTAAATGTTGTATTTGTATTTATATGCTCAATGTTACTTACATATCTCATATTTAAACCACTTGCAAAAGTAGAAAAACATATGAAAATAGTTGAAAACGGTGAATTTGTGACAATGCCTGTTGTAGAAAATGATAATGAAATCACAAGCCTTAAAAAAGTATTTAACCATATGATTTTGTCTGTTAAATCTTTAATGAAAAAGGTAAAGGATGAAGAAAGAATTATTGCAAAAGGCAAGTTAGACATAATACAGGCGCAGATAAATCCACACTTTTTATATAACACTTTAGATGCGGTTTCAGCATTAGCATTAATGGAGGAAAATGAAAAATGTTTCCAGATGACGCAGGCGTTAGGAAATTTTTATCGAAACAGTCTAAACAGTGGACTTGATTATATAACAGTTGAGGATGAAATAAGTAGTATCGAAAGTTACATTACAATATTAAACATGAGATACGACAATCAGATAAAAGTTAATTATGAAATAGAAGAATCGGTAAAAAAAGAGAAAGTTCTTAAACTTTTACTTCAACCTTTAGTGGAAAATGCGGTACATCACGGATTAAATGGAGAAGAGGGAACTGTAAATATAAAAGTATTTGAACAGGATGATGAAATAATATTTATTGTATCTGACGATGGAGTTGGAATGAGTGAAGAAAGAATACAGGAAATAATGGAAGGTAAATCTGTTACTGGAAAATCGGGATTTGGACTTTATAGTTTAATACAGAGAATAAAGTTAATGTATGAAATAGATAATCCAATGATAATTCAGAGTGAAATAGGTGTTGGAACAGAAATAATTGTTACTGTAGGTAAGATAAAATCAGAGTAAGATTTGCAATAGTGTAAATGTACAATCAGACAAAATAGTGTAAATGTACAATCAGACAAAATAGTGTAAATGTACAGTGGAAAGAAAATAGTGAAACACATTAAATTAAGCAAAAAATCGGAGAAATAATTATGTTAAATGTATTGTTGGTGGATGATGAAAAATTAGAGAGGGTTTTAATTCGCAAAGGATATAAATGGGAAGAAAATGGTTTTAAGATTGTAGGGGAAGCAGCGTCCGGAAAAGAGGCATTGGAATATATAAATTATCATGAGGTGGATATTGTGGTGACTGATATTAATATGCCGGGAATGGATGGACTACAATTTACTGAAGCGCTATTGAAAGCACATCCTAAATGCAGGGTTGTAATTATAACAGGATTCAGGGAATTTGAATATGCAAGAAAAGCTATCAATTTAGGTGTTGACGAATTTCTTTTAAAGCCAATTAACATAAAAGAAATAAGTGAAGTGATGGCTAAATTAAAAGAGGAGATTAACCAGAGAAACAAAGAGGCTACAGAGGTGGCTAAATTAAAAGAAAGCATGGAGAATAATTATGACATACTAAAAGAAAGTTTTCTTTTAAGACTTGTTGAAAATAGAATAGATGAAGAAGAAGCAGTGAAAAAAATGGATACATATAACTGCAAAGAACTTATTGATGGTTGTGTATGCATAGATGTAAAAATTAAAGATAATCAGGAAGAGGAAAATTATAAAAAAGTTTATGAGTTAGTTCAAAATCAAAATAACGACAATATGATTACGTTTGTTCATTTTATGCATAATATAATAATTTATTTTGTAAATAAGGATTTGGATGAATGCATTAATTATGCAGAAGCATTGCATAAAAAATTAAATAAGATTGGAATAACTGCAACCATCGGAATAAGTGGTAAAAATATAGGATTTTGTGGCATTGCATCGGCATATGGTCAGGCAGATAAGGCGCTTGGAGTTTCAGTTTTGCTTGGAAGAAACAGAGTGGTTACATATTCTGAATACCAGGAGGTTATGAAGCAAAATAATTCTAAAATAGAACTTGACTGGGATAAATTTGCGGAAGCTATAAATAATTGCAGGGAAGAAGAAATGCTGAAATACATTAAAGATTATATTGAAGTAATTAAAAAAGGAAAGATAGCTGATGAAGAATATTTAAAACTTATGACAATGACAATTATTTTACGTGCAGGTTCGACTCTTAATAAGTATGGAATAAATTTGTATCAATTAATAAATGAAGAGGACGTTTTTAAGGATGTAAGAGCGATTAGAAGTGTAACAGATGCCTTAGAATGCGCCAAGGAATATATCAAAATTGTTTATGATTATCATAATCAAAAAAAATCTAAACGTAATAAAAATGTTATAGAAGATGCTTTAGAATATGTTAATAGAAATTTATACAATTCAGAACTTTCATTAAAGAAAGCGGCGACGGATTTATATATAAATGAAAGTTATCTAAGTAGGGAGTTTAAGAAGACGTACGGAGTCAGTTTTATAGAATATGTATCTGAAAAGAGAATAGAGGCAAGTAAAAAAATTCTTAAGCAGACTGATTTAAAAGTGTATGAAGTTGCGGAAAAAGTTGGGTTTAAAGATTCACATTATTTCTGCATTTGCTTTAAAAAGCAGACAGGAAAGACAGTAAAAGAATACAGATGTTAATAAAAAAGGTTAAAAATTTATAGTAAAATTTTTAACCTTTTTTAGTCAAAATATTAAATTGAGATAGAGAATCTGATTAAGTATACTTTGAATATCAAATAAATTGAGGAGGATTTATAATGAGAAAAAATTTATTTAAGAAAGTGTTGGCGCTTACTTTAGCTTCAACAATGGCATTCTCAATGGCAGGATGTGGTAGCAAAGGTGGTAGCAGCGATGCTAAAAATGACGACGGTACAATTACATTAAATGTATGGCATCAGTGGTCAAATGATACTAATGAACTTAAGGGCAAATATGAAGAGGCAGTTAAAGCTTACGAAAAAGAAAATTCAGGTGTTAAGATTAAGACAGAAACTTTGGATACAGAAGCTTACAAGACAAAGATTAACGCTGAATTTGCCGGAGACGCAAAAGGAATCGACGTATTCTATTGGTGGGGTGCAGGTACAGCAAAGAAGTTAGTTGATGCAGGAAAAGTTATGGCATTAGATGACTATGTAACTGATGATGTTAAGTCAAAAATTTTAGAAGGTTCAACATCAGCATTTGAATTTGATGGAAAATTATATTCAGTACCAATGTTTTCATGGTATATGACATTATTCTGTAACAAGACAATGTTTGACAAGGCAGGAGCTACATTACCAACTACATACGATGAATTAGTAGATGCAGTTAAGAAATTAAAGAAATTAGATGGTGTTACACCAATGGCAGCAGGTGCTAAAGACGGATGGAATGCAGCATTCGTATATCAGGCATTAGCTTTAAGAGAAGTAGGTGCAACAGGCGTTAACGAAATGTTATCAGGAAAGAAAGAATTCGGAGATGAAGGATTCAAGAAAGCAGCACAGAAAGTAAGTGATTTATATGAAATGGGAGCATTTGGGGACAATCCTTTAGAACAGGGAAATGATGACGCAAATGCAGCATTTGAAAATGGAAAAGCAGCTATGAGACTTATGGGAAGCTGGTTTGCAAACAATGTATACACAGACGATGCAGCAACAATTAAACCTGAAGAAGTAGTAGCATTAAAGATTCCAACAATCGCAGATGGAAAAGGTGAAGCAACAGATTACTGTGGTGGATTCGTTGAATCATTCTGGGTTAACAATAACACTAAATACAAAGAAGAAGCAGCTAAGTTCTGTATTTACATTAATGAAAAAATGGGCGTAGCTTCATATGAAACAGGATCAGGATTCAGTGGATGGACAACTCCTGCAGATGAAAGCAACTTAAACCCATTATTTATTCAGATTAAAGATTTATTAGCAGAAGGAAAACAGGGTGTACTTGCTTGGGATACATCATTAGAATCAGAACCGGCAGCAGTACATAATGAACAGGTTCAGACATTATTTGCAGATGGTGCAGACATTGATGCATTTATAGATGAACATAAGGCAGCTATTAACGGTAAATAATAAGTGAGGCAGGTAGTGTTATGGAAAAAATGCTTGGAAATAAGAAATACATATTAATATTTATATTACCGGCGCTACTATTGTTTTTAGGATTTACCTTGATTCCATTAGTTACGTCAGGAATTTACAGTTTTTTTGAATACAATGGAATTGGAACAAAAACCTTTATTGGTATAAAAAACTACATACAATTGTTTACTGAAGACAGATATTTCCCACTTGCAGTAAAGAACTCTTTGATTCTTGTAGTGGCATCAGTATTTATTCAGTTACCTATATCATTAATTTTAGCTTTGGTATTATCAAGAGGAGTGAAAGGCGATGGATTTTTCAGAACTGTATATTTTATCCCGGTTGTAATATCAAGTATGGTTATAGGACAGTTGTGGCTTAAAATGTTTAATAATGATTACGGTGTAATTAACACCGTAATCAGATACTTCAATCCTAAATATGAGCACTCCTGGCTAACAAAGGATGCTTTTATGACGGTTTTAATTCCGTCTATATGGCAGTACATAGGATATCATATGATTATTTTCTATGCAGGTATAAAGTCTATTTCAACAGACTATTATGAAGCAGCTCAGATAGATGGAGCGTCAACGTTGCAGGTTCATATGAAAATTACATTACCTTTACTTGTTCCGGTAATAAAAACATGCGTAATATTTGCAATAACCGGATCATTAAGAGCCTTTGACCTTGTTTATGTTATGACAGGTGGAGGCCCAAACCACATAAGTGAAGTTCCCGCTACGCTAATGTACAATAATTTATTTAGAAAAGGTTTGTATGGATATGGAAGTGCACAGGCGTTCTTTATAGTAATAGAGTGTCTCATATTTACATTTATAGTTAACAGAATATTTAAAAAAGCAGAGCAGAATGTTTCAGCAGTATAGGAGGGCACAATGAAAAAGAAAAAAATTATGGGAGCAATAAAATTTGCTGTCTTATTATTAATTGCTTTAACTCAGTTGTTTCCACTATATTGGCTTATAACATTTTCGTTAAAAAGCAACACGGAAATATTTGGTGAAAATGTAATTGGACTTCCTCATGTATGGAGATGGGATAATTATGTGACAGCATTGAGCTCATCAAATTTAATCAGATATTTCCTTAATTCAGTATTTTATTCAGTGGTTACGGTAGTAGCAGCAGGAATAATTTCATCAATGGCAGCATATGCCATTTCAAGAATGATATGGAAATTAAGAAACCTTGTATATGGGTTATTTATGATTGGGATTATGATACCCGCGCAGGCAGCATTGTTACCATTGTTTCAGATTTTAGATAGACTGGGACTTAAAGGTGGATATTTAGGATTGTTAATTCCTTACATTGCCGGAGCACTTCCTATGAGTATAATGATTTTGGTAGGTTTCTATAGAGGGATTCCAAGAGAAATGGAAGAAGCGGCTTATATTGATGGATGCGGAATTTTTAAATGTTTTATACAAATCATATTCCCTATGGTTAAATCAGCCATTGCAACAGCTTCAATATTTACATTCTTAGGAACATGGAATGAATTGATGTTAGCAAATACATTTGTTGACAGTGATGAGTTCAGAACACTTCCTGTAGGTATTATGTCACTTGCCGGACAGTATTCGACAGAATGGGGATTAATTGGAGCAGGTATGGTAATTGCAACATTGCCAACAATTATTATCTACTTCTTCTTAAGTAAGCAGGTACAGGAAAGTTTGGTAGTAGGTGCAGTAAAAGGATAAATTAATTTATCCAAATAATTTTATGGATGCAGGTATTGTGAAAGTGTATTACACGAAACAATCCGTAAGACATCTTATTAACACAATGTTATATAATTAGTATTGATAAACATAGCAACTAGCACTCTAAATAGTTTGTTTATCATACCAATTAATTATATAGGTTATCATTAATAATTGTTATGTCAATTATTACTAATAGTTTTCTTTTTTTACGGTACTACCGCTTTACAAATGTAGATTTGTGAAGCGGTAGTTTCTTTACGGGTATAAAAAGAGTAGATTTGGAGTCTGTTAGAAGGATGCTTAAAAGATAAAACACTAAATTCTTCTTAATTCATATTGAAAAAGTATGAATTATGCTCTATAATACATTTATATTATTAAAGATAAAAGATGCCTGAGAAGTATTTGACGTTATAATTGTTGCAAGTTTAATTAACGATTACGCAAAATAAATTTATATTATAAATTTAGGCATCTGTTAAATGATGAAAACTAATAGGAGATGTAAATATAATGAAAATTTCTACAAAGGGAAGATATGCATTGAGATTAATGCTTGATATTGCAGAGCATTCGGAGGGAAATACACCGGTAAGTATAAAAGATATTGCAAAGAGACAGGAAATATCTGATAAATATTTGGAACAGATTATTTCAGTTTTAAATAAAGCCGGCTATGTAAGAAGTACAAGAGGACCTCAGGGTGGATATTTATTAAAGAAAAAACCGGAAGAATATACAGTAGGAATGATTTTAAGATTAACAGAAGGCTCATTAGCTCCTGTTGCATGTGTGGAAGATGATGCAGAACCATGTGAAAGAATGACAGGATGCGCAACTGTTAGAGTATGGCAGGAGATAAATGATGCAGTAAAAGCTGTAGTTGATAATATTACATTGGCAGATTTAGTTCAGTGGCAGTTAGAAGAAAATCAAACAAATGACTATTGTATTTAATCTAAATTAAATAAATACAACATAAAATAAGTGGAGCAGATGAAAAGCGTCTGCTCTTTATATATGTGATTCATAATAATTCGGTTAAAAAACCGGAGCGTTTGTACCGATTCCATTAGTTAATTTAACAATTGGAGGCAGGTATAAATGCTCCGACTTTTTTATTATAATAAAATTACACGTCTAATAATTTATTAACAGCATCCTGAATTTCAGGATGGTTTCTGTATTGTTTTATTAATTTTACTTCGTGACTTGTAAGATTAATAGGTTCTTCATCCGTGTATCCAAAAGTGCCTAAAATATTTTCAATATTATAAATTTCGCATAACATAAGCAAGGTATCAGCATTAGGTTGAGTTTGACCGCTTTCCCAGCCATATATGGTCTTTTCGGCAACGTTTAAAGATTTTTCTTTGAGTATACCTGATACATCACGCACACTCAATTTGTTTAACTTTCTATAATTTTTTAATACTTCAGAAATCTTTGCATTCTTCATCTTATTTACCTCTCTTTTCAATAATATAGTAAGAAAAAATTTACGTCAACAAATTCTCTTTTACAAAGAAAAAACTTCATTGCAATTCTCCCAAACAAAGAATATAATGTAGATATTAGTAAAATTTTCTTGGGAAACGAGAATGGTGGTATCGAATGAATAATCAAAAGAAAAGTAATAGCAGGGTATCTGAAAATATAGTTGAGTATATAAAACGTAATAAAATTTCAGTTGCCCAGATAGAAAAAGATACAGGGATACATATGTCAGAATTCATAGATAATAATGCGGATTTTAGCGCAGGTGAATTCTTAGAACTATGTTCCTATCTGCATTTGGACCCGAAAGATATGAGATAACATTTGCAGATAAGAAAATAAGAGCAAATCTGCATTTAACTAACCCAAGGGATATGAGATAGGTGATAAAGTGCTTAAATACGTATGTAGAAATGACAATATAAAGACAAAAAGCAGCACATGTCCGGTGTGTGGAGAAAGAACTGAATTAGAAAAATCAGACATTTACTGGTGTGATAATTGCAAGGTTCCGCTATTTCAAAGTGAGTGCGAATGTTGTAGTGGAAAAGGGACAAGAATAACAACAGATATAAGACCGGTATTCCCGGAAGAAAGACTGCTTTTAGAGATTTTATTAGATAAAATCCCTGGGACATATGAGAAGGATTCAGTATGGAACTGTTCCGGGAATAAATATTTAATTAATGGTAAACGAATTAAATTTTCAGTTAAAGAATTAAAAAATAAAGATGTTGATGATATTAGAAGTAAATATGAAGAAGCATCAAAAAATATAAGTTATGAATATTTTGAACAATATGCAGATAAATTTGTTCAGGCGAACAGAAGCAGATACGAATTCATTGTAAGAGAAGCAGTGGATTACATTAAAAATTCTACAAAAGATTACACGGCAAAAGATATGTTTGTATCTTTCTCAGGGGGAAAAGATTCCACAGTTACATCAGATATAGTTATGAGGGCGTTAAGTGAGCCAAAGATATTACACATATTTGGAGATACTACATTAGAATTTCCGGAAACAATGAGATATGTTGATAGGTTTAAAAAAGAACATCCCCAAACTCCGGTTTTATCTTCGAGAAACAAGGATAAGGATTTTGAAGAACTATGTAAATTAGTGGGACCGCCAAGCAGAGTAATGAGATGGTGCTGCACAATATTTAAAACCGGTGCGATACAAAGAAAGATAAAGACTTTATTTAGAAATAAAAACAAAATAATAACATTTTATGGAATAAGACGAAGCGAGTCTGCCAGTAGAAGTAAATACGAAAGAGAAACAGAAGGCTCTAAAATTACAAAGCAAATAACAATATCCCCAATTATAGACTGGATGGATTTTGATGTCTGGTTGTATATGCTTACAACAAAAATAGATTTTAATTATGCGTACAGATTGGGATATGCAAGAGTAGGATGCTGGTGCTGTCCAAATAACAGTGGGTGGTCAGAATTTTTGTCAAAAATTCATATGCCACAACAGTCGGAAAGGTTTAGGCAGATGCTAATTGATTTTGCAAAACAGATTGGAAAACCGGACCCTGAAGTATATGTAGATGATGGCAAATGGAAAGCACGTCAGGGTGGAAATGGCGTAGATTATGCAAAAAAGACAGCAGTTTCTTTTGAACCATGTGCATTGGAAGAAAATGCATTTAATTATGAACTGCAAAGACCGATTTCAGAACAATTGTATGAATTGTTTAAACCATTTGGATATCTAAATTTTGAATTTGGAAATAAACGACTTGGAGAAGTTTATGTTACGAGAAAAGATGGAAGACTAGTGCTTAAACTTCAGGGAAGAATTGGAAGTACAACGTTAAAAGTAACGATAATCGATTACAAAATAGATGGAGCTGCAAGTGTTAAGGCAGCAGAAGACAAAGTTAAATGTCAGATTACTAAATATCAAATGTGTATGGGATGCAGGGCGTGTGAGAGTATATGCAAGCATAATGCAATTGTTATTAAAGAAGATAAGGAAGGTAATCTTGATTATAAGATTTTGGATGATAAATGTGTAAGATGTGCTGAATGCGTTAATCATTACACGGCAGGATGTTATATGCGAAAAGTATTAGCAACGAAAAAAGGATAAAAATATGGCAATAAAACTTAAGGGACATGAAACATTTACAATACGTGAAGGTTGGCTTGATAAAGGGTTAAAAGCGGTAAGTGACAATGGAAAAGTTTTTTCTGAGAACTATGGAGCAGATGCTTTAGGAGTTGGAAGCAATATGGCGAAAGCTATCAGATACTGGCTTAAAGCGGGGAAATTTATCGAGGAATCGCCTAAAAACGGAGCAAAGTTAACTGATATTGCAAAGATAATAAAAGATAATGACGAATATTTAGAGGATAGTTTTGCATTGTGGATTTACCATATAAATCTTGTATTTAATAAGGATATGGCAACAACATGGTATTTATTTTTTAATGAGACGAATATGGATGAATTCACTAAAGAGGAAATTGAGTATATTATTCTTGGAAAAATGCAAATATTAGCTGAAGGAAAGAAAATATCAGAGCGTTCATTAAGAGATGATATTTCGGTTCTTTTAAATATGTATGTGAAAGAAAGAATAGAAGATTATGATCCGGAAGAAAAGAAAATATCTCCATTTGCAAAATTAGGATTAATAAAGAAGGATAGGGATAGATATTTTAAAACACAGCCTGATAGAGAAGTATTGATAAACGAAGTATTTTTATATGCATTGATGAAATATTTTGAAGAAAAATCCAAAGATTCTGTTGGAATAGATGAATTGTTAAATGCACCATTGTCCCCGGGCAGGGTTTTGAATTTGAAAAGAATTGCATTAAATGAGTATTTAGATAATCTTGCGGCTTTAAATTACATAACAGTAAATAGAACGGCAGGACTTGATATGGTTTATTTGAAGAAAAATATTCCATTAAATGAAATAGTAGAAAAATATTACGAGAAAAATTAAAGATAAACTGTGAAGGAGCATAATATGAGCCAATTAAAGGATTTTATTGAAATAGACAAGAAATTTCAGAATTCAATAAACTTACAACTGGATATAGACAATAGAAAAAAACTCAACAGTTATATACCTACACGTTCATCAATAAATATATTAAATGGATTTCTTGAGAACGTTATTAATAATAAAGAAAAGGCAAATATCCTTATTGGACCATATGGAAAAGGCAAATCACATTTATTGTTGGTTTTATTGGCTATTCTTAAAGAATCAGAAGATAAAACAACAGAAAAACTTTTAAATAAAATAGAAAAAATATCAGATGTGACAGCCAATAACGCAAGACTTATTCATAAAGAATATAAGCCATTTTTGCCAGTTATTATTTCAGGAACGGACAGGGATTTAAATCATGGGTTTGTACTTGGCTTAATGGAGGCTTTAAAGAAAAATGATTTGATGGACATTGCTCCTGATAGTGATTACAGCAAAGCTGTTGAAGTGATTGGAAATTGGAAAAATAAATATAAAAAAGTCTATAAGGAATTTGAGAATATTTTAACAGGTTATGAAACTAACGTTAAGGAATTAGAAAAAAGCCTTAAGTCAATGAATCGTAATGGGTTAGAAATTTTTAAGAAAGTATATCCTGAATTGACGGCAGGAAGTGAATTCAGACCGATGGTTCAGGACAATGCAATGACACTGTATAGAGAAATAAGCATTGCACTTAAAGAGCATGGATATGGTGGCATTTATATTATTTTTGATGAATTCAGCAAATATATAGAAGGGCATGAAAGGGAAACATTTGCCTATGATATGAAGATACTTCAGGATATGTGTGAATTGGCAAATAATTCAAAAGAACAACAGATACATATTACATTTGTTGCCCATAAAAGTATAAAAGAGTATGGAAATGCATTGCCTCAGGATATGATTAATGCATTTAAAGGTGTAGAAGGCAGATTAAAGGAAATAAGATTTATTGTATCAGCTCAGAATAATTATGAACTTTTGCAACATGTAATTAAGAAAAAAGGAACAGAATATAAGGCATGGCTAAAAGAGGAAAATAATAGTGAAATTATTAAAGAATCTTATAAAATACCATGTTTTCAAAGTATGTTTAAATTTAGCGATTATCAGCAGATAGTTGTAAAAGGTGCATTCCCAATGTTGCCTTTAACAGCGTATGCGTTACTTAATATAAGTGAAAAAGTAGCACAAAACGAGCGAAGCATTTTTACTTTTTTGGCAAATGACGAAAAGGGAAGCCTTGTCAATTTAATTGAAAACGGAGCAGATGAATTGCTTTCAGTAGATGTAATTTATGATTATTTTAAAAATTTATTTAAGGAAAGTATTTCACTTACAAATATTCACAATGAGTGGCTAAAGGCAGATTATGCTTTGACTAAGGCAGAATCTTTAGGTGAGGAAAAAGTAATTAAGGCTATAGCCATACTTCATATGATTAATAAAAATGAAGAGGTACCGGTAAAAAAAGAAGAAATTCGTCTGGCTACAGGACTTAGTAAAGAGGATTTTACAGGATATTTGCAGAAATTAGAAAACAAGGAAATTGTAAAATACCGTAATAAACTTGGAATATATACTTTCAAAAATAATATTGGAATTAATTTGGATAAGTATATGAACCAGATGATTGAAAAGCAGTCATTAAGCTTAAATTGGGCAGAAGAGTTTGCAAATATTTCTGAATTAGAATATGTACTTCCTAAAAAATATAACAGGGAATACACTATGACACGTTTCTTTAAATATGTGTATATGACACAGGAACAGTTTCTTAGTGTAAAGAATTCAAACTATTTGTTTGATACATATAAAGCTGACGGATTAATTGTATGCATTGTAATGTTAAAAGAAAATGATGCAAATGAAGTAAAGGCGCATACAGATAAGCTTAAGGATGAAAGAATAGTAGTAATTTATCCTAAAAAAGCATTTGGACAGCAGCAAAGCATCAGAAAATTAAAAGCCGTAAAGGCATTGCTTAAAGATAAGAATTTTATAGATGAAAATAAAGTTTTACAACAGGAACTCGAATTATATAGAGATGATTTAATTTTTGAAATTAATGGAGAACTTGAAAGTCTTTATATGCCTGAAAATGGAAATGATATTTGCTTTTACAGTGGACGTGATAGTGAAAAATTAAAATTTGAATCAGAAAAAAATTTTAACAGATTTTTAAGTGATATATGTTCTTCGTATTACGAAAATGCTCCTAAAATTAATAATGAGCTGATAAATAGACAGAATGTTTCAGCGCAGATTAAAAAAGCAAGAAATCAGATAATTGATGCTATTCTTGGAGAAGAAGATTTATCGGGATTTGAAAAAGGAACAAGTTCAGAATCAACTATTTTCAGGGCAACATTAGTTCATACAGGGATAATGGACAATAATGAATATGAGGCAGGATGCGAGAAAATTTTAAAAGAGATAAGAGATTTTATAGGTAAATGTGCCGGTAAAAAAACATCTTTTGATGAGTTGTATTCAAAAATAATGGGAGAAAAATTTGGTGTAAGAAAGGGAGTAATACCTATTTTTCTTGCAAATGAAATTGTAGGTTTGCAGGACACACCAATTATTTATCTTCGAGATAAAGAAGTTGATATATCAAGCGAAATACTAAATAACATAAATGAAAAGCCGGAAGAATATTTCCTATTCATTGAAAAAGAAAATATGGAAAAGGAAAAGTATCTCAATATTTTAGAAGAAAACTTTATTACTGAGGAAATAAAGAAAAAGAAACAGTCTAAGATGCAGAGATTAAGCAATATTGTTGAAAGTATGCACAGATGGTACAGGTCTATAGACCAGTATACTCTTACATTTACAAAACAAATTTTCAATAAAAAAGAAAAGGGATATATAGAAGAGGAAACATTTGAAAAAATAAAGAAATTCAGAAAGATTTTTAAAGGGATAGAGTTAAATCCAAGAGAAGTCTTATTTGAGAAAATACCGGAAGCAATTTGTGGAAATATTGATGATAATGCATATGAAAAATGCACACAGGAAGTTTTGAAAATAAAGAAATGCATGAGTGAAAATCTGTATTTTACAAAAATAAAAACTGCAACAGATATAAAGAAAATTTTTGGCGAAAAAGCAAATGACAGTCTTAGCGAATGTCTAAAAACATGGTATGTAGAGCAAAGTGAAAAAGCAAAGTCACATATTTTTGCAGAAAATATAACTGGATTTATGACTTATATTGGACAGCTAAAAACTAATGATGAATTAGAAATCGTATCAAGAGTGTGCAAGATAATTTCCGGAATTTATATAAATGACTGGAAGAATGATTCTTTTGAACAATTTATGGATGAATTGGCGAGAGTAAAGGCGAGCGTTGAGGCAGTAAAGGAAAATAATGAATCAGGCTCAGGCGAAAACAGAATTTATATTGAAAATGGTGGAAATAAGATAGAAAGATTTTATGAGACTGATGATGACGACAGCACAAGTTACTTTTTACAAAATGCTATTGAAGAAGCATTAGAAGAATTTGGGGATACGTTGGAACTTAATCAAAAAGTTTCGGTACTTGCAAAGGCATTGGAGGATTTATTAAGCAAATGAAATTAACTTATTTGGATAATGGGGCAACAACATTTCCTAAACCTGAAAAAGTATATCAGGCAATGGATTATGTAAATAGAAATCTGGCTGTAAATGCCGGACGAGGCTCGTATGATTTGGCTAAGAAAGCTACAGGTTTAATAGATGAAACAAGGACAAAAATGCTAAGTCTTGTTAATGGAGAACAGGTAGCTGATGTTATATTTGCACCTTCAGCAACAATTGCACTTAACATGATTATAGGTGGTCTTGACTGGAGTGAAAATGACATATGTTTTGTTTCTCCATTTGAGCATAATGCAGTAATGAGACCGCTCAAAAAAGCCCAGGATGAAAATAAATTTGAAATTAAGCAATTACCTGTTATTAGAGAAAATATGACAATTGATTTGGAAAAAATGGAATATTTATTTTCTGTTAATAATCCGACAAAGTTGTTTGTAACACATATAAGTAATGTTACAGGATATATTTTACCGGTAAAACAGATTGTGAAAATTGCAAAAAAATACAATTGTAAAGTGATTATAGATGCTTCACAATCGCTAGGATTAATTGATATAGATTTGGTTAACATGCAGGCGGATTTTGTTGTGTTTGCGGGTCATAAAAATATGTACGGACCATTTGGAATAGGTGGATTTTATATGAGAAAAGGAGAAAAAATTAATCCTTTTATTGCAGGAGGAACAGGTAGTGATTCACTCAATTTGAATATGCCGTCATCAATTCCGGGAATGTTTGAACCATCGAGTCCAAATATAGTTGCAGTTGCAGGTTTAAATGCAGCAGCAAATGTTATAAAAGAAGAAGGTATAGATTATTTTAAACACGAGAAGGGACTGACGGATTATCTTACTTTAGAATTAAGTAAAAACAAAAATGTAGTTATGTATTTGCCACCTAAAGATGCACATGTAGGAATTGTGGCATTTAATATAAAAGGTTATAAAGCGTCAGATGTAGGAATGATTCTTGACGAAGATTACAGCATTGCCGTTAGAACAGGGTATCATTGTGCACCACTTATACACAATCATTTGGAAGACAAGGATTATGTAGGTGTGGTTAGGGCAAGCCTTGGAAGATATACCACGAAAGATGATGTGGACAGGCTGATTATGGCAGTGGAAGAAATTGGTGAGGAATAATGAGTTTTAGAGATTTAAAAATACATGTTAGATACAGAAGCGATGAAAATGATATACCAAAGGACTTTTTAATACCGGTACTGGAAAAAAGTGTGATTTATAAAAGGTCAGTAGGGTTTTTCTCAACATCTGCACTTTCAAATATTTCAATAGGTTTATTTGCAATGGCACAAAATAATGGAAAGGTGGAACTTATTTGCTCACCGAGACTTTCAGAAGATGATATAGAGGCCATTAATTTAGGATACAAAACAAGAGATGAAGCTTTTACAGAGGCTTTGCAGATTAGTATTAAATCACCTATAGATTATTTTGAAGAAGAAAGATTGAATCTTGTTGCAACTATGATTGCAAGTGGAATGTTGGATTTGAAAATTGCATTTATGGAAAATGAGAACGGAATAAGTTTATATCATGAGAAATTAGCAATATTTGAAGATGAATTTGGGAATAGAATAGGATTTACAGGTTCGCTTAATGAATCAGAGAATGCATTTAATGATAATTTTGAATCGGTATATACATTTTGCAGCTGGAAGGACGAAAGTCAAAAGGATGGCGTAGAAAATATAGAACAGGATTTTGATAGAATGTGGAATGACTGCACAAAAAAATTGTGCATAATTCCATTTCCAAAAGTCGTTATAGAAAGGTTAAAACAATTTAAAAAAGATAAAGTTGATTATGATACAGACAAGAAACAGTTTGATTATCATGATTTTATAAAACCTGAGAAAATATTTAAAATCCCTGATAATGTCAAACTGAGGGATTATCAGATTGAAGCAATAAACGGATGGGAACAACAGGGATATAAAGGAATATTTTCAATGTCAACAGGATCGGGAAAATCATTTACTGCTTTAGCCTGTATGGCACATTTGGCTGAAAAGGTGGATGAAAAACTGGCAGTGTTTATTGTATGCCCATATATACATTTGGTCGGACAATGGGAGGAAGATGTAGTTAACTGGGCATGCAATCCTATAATAGCTCATTCAAAGTCATCAGATAAAAAATGGGATTTAAATTTAGTAAAGGCATATAAGCGATTTAGAAATAATGGGAAACCATTTGTATGTATAACTACAAATGATACTTTTGCAAGTGAAAAAATACAAAATATTATACATAGATTAAATGAAGAACAAAATGTACTTTTGATAATTGATGAAGCACATAATTTTGGCTCGGTCAGATTGTCAAATATGTTGCCTGAAAATATTAAATATAGAATTGCTTTATCAGCAACAATAAAACGACATATGGATAAAAAAGGGACTCAGAAGATTTTTGATTATTTTGGAGATGAGTGCATTGTTTACGATTTGGAGAGGGCTATAAAAGAAGGTGCCTTATGCAAATATAAGTATTATCCTATACCGGTATTTTTGGATGAAGATGAGCTGGATAAATATTCATATCTTACGGAAAAAATAAAGAAATTTGTAGTTGAAGAAGAAGGTAAAGTAAAAATATCGGAAGAGGGGAAATTATTAGTTTTTAAAAGGTCGAGATTGTTAGCAGGTGCTAGAAATAAACCTAAAAAACTAATGGAGTTAATGGAAAAATATAAAAATGAAGACAGTATCTTAGTTTATTGTGGGGCAACATCAATGGAAAATGAAGATGAAGAGAACGAAACTGTTGATTTGGTAAGACAGATAGATGGTGTTACAGAAATGATAAACAAATCATTAGGTATGAGGGCTCACAGGTTTACGGCAGAAGAAGATTTATATGAACGTCAGGAGATAAAGAAATATTTTCAAAATGGTCTTTATCAGGTAATTACGGCTATTAAATGTTTAGATGAAGGTGTAAATATTCCGGGGATTAAGACAGCGTTTATTATGAGCAGTTCAAGAAATCCAAAGGAATTTATTCAAAGGAGAGGAAGACTTTTACGAAAAAGTTCAAATAAAGAATTTGCAGAAATCTATGATTTTGTAACTTTACCAAGAAAATTGACAGATGTGGCTTACGACGATTTTGAAAGGGATAGGTCAATTATAATTGGAGAACTGTACAGAATTAATGAATTTGCAAAGCTAGCTGACAATAGAATAACAGGTGAAAGTCTTATGACAGATATTATGAATTCATATAGTGTATTTTTTGATATCGACGAAGAAATAGAAAAAATGGAGGAGTATTACGATGGATGAAAAAAATCAGGTTGAGAAACAGGTAGTTAAGGAAATGTTTGATGAAATACGTAAAATGGAAACCAGAAATGTACGAAGTAATGAATATAGTGATAAGCAAATGGTTGATTGGATTTGTACAAAAATTATGAAAAAAGCACGTAAGGATATGGAGGGAACGGTATGAGATTTAGAAAGATTAAATTACATAATTTTATGAGATATAAGGGAGATAATGAATTAAATTTTTCATGTAATCCGGAAAAGAATGTAACAATTATATTAGGTGATAATACATTTGGAAAAACGACAATTGCTCAGGCGTTTAGATGGGTATTATATGGAAATGTAAATAAAACTAATTATGTGGATGATGTAAAAGAAATTACACTTTTAAATAATGAGGTTATTGCGTCACTTAGACAGAATGAGATTGCGGATGTAAAAGTCGAACTTGTTGTTGAGGACGGGGATAAAACTTATGAATTTATAAGAACTCAAAAGTTTAGAAAAGTATATGATGATCCGGGAGATTTAACAGTTTTACCTGTAAATATAACTCCATTTTTGGATATGAGTGTGAATGGTGGAGGGCTTATAAGTAATGCCGGTAATCGTGATAAGAATCATCCGTCAGGATGTGTACAGAAAACTATAGAAGAGATGTTCCCTGAAAAATTATCGAATTATTTATTCTTCGATGGTGAAAGATGGAGCCAGACTAAAAACAAATCAGAAGATATAGAAAAAACAATAAATATTATTTTAGGTATTTCGTCAATTCTTAAGATGACAGAACATTTAAAAAATGGAAATTCCGAATACAGGACAAGTGTGTTAACTAAATTAAGAAGAAGTGTAAAAGGATCTACGGATGAATTTAGAAAGACAGAGTATGCAATAAAAGAGATAGACAAAAAAATATGGGAAACTAAAGAAGCAATTGAAAACAAAACTAATGATCTTGAAATGGCAAGACAGAAAGCTGAAGAATTAGATGAAATCCTTAATGAAAACAGCAGTATGGAACAACAGCAGAAGGAATTGAAAAGCAATGAAAAAAATCTAATAAATGAAAAAGGGCATGCCAGAAGATATTATGCAGATATTATAAATTTGCTTAGTAAGTCAGATAAATTTTTTACAAGTGAATTACTTCCAAGAATTGAAGCAATATTAAATGAAGTTGACATTGAAGGAAAAGATATCCCGGGAGTTACTTCAGATACTATAGACTGGCTTCTTAACAATGGGGTATGCCTATGTGGTGAAAAACTAGAAGAAGGTAGCTCGCATTATGAAACTATGATTAAGTTGAGACAGGATGTATATCCAAATAAGATTGGAGGCCCGGCTAAATCATTAAAGTTAAAACTTGCTAATTGGAAGCACGATAATTCAGAGTTAGTTTCAGAAATTAGAGAAAAATGTAGGGACTATGAAGATACACAGGATGATGTCGAAGAAATAGAAAGAAATATAGAAAATCTGGAGCGAAAGATTGACAGAAAACTAAATCTTGAGGATGTGAGAAGAAAGTATAGGAATTTTAAGAATAGATGCAATGAGTGTGAGACAACAATAAATTCATATAATTATCATTTGGAAAATTTACAAAAAGAAAAAGATAGCCTAACAAAACAGTTAGATGGAATAGCAAAGCAGGATAGAGAAAATGCAGTTGTATATAGAGCCATCGCATATGCAGAAGCATTATTTGAAAAAGCAGATTACAATGTGAAAGCCAGAAAAAGTAAAACTTTGGAAGAATTAAACGCCCTTATTAGTGATAATTATGAAAAAATGTTTAACAGCAATGAAAAGTATGCAAAATTAGAGGACGATTATAAGATGCATATGTATTACAAAGCAGGAGGAGAGGAAAGGAACCTTTCAGAAGGAGAAGTTACGGCAATTAATTTTGTATATATAGTTAGCATTTTGGAATTGGCAAAGAGAGAAAAGAGCAATCAGGAAGAAAAAGAATCAGTGTTAAGTCTTCCTTTGGTTCTCGATGCACCATTTTCAAAATTAGGAACTCAAAATATAGGACTTATTTCAAGAAAATTGCCGGAATTTGCTGAACAGGTAATTATATTTATGCTTGATAAGGATTGGGAGGCATCAGGCCTTGATAAATATACATTAGATGATTATTGCTACAGGGTAGAAAGAGAATATTCTGATGTAAGTTCAACTATAGTTGGAAATGGAGGGGTAAAATAATGGAAGAAAAAAAGTATGACTATTTTAAAAATGAAGATTTTGTATTACACGGAAGATATGCTAAATATGTTGATGCAATGTGGGTACAGGGAAAAATTGAGGATCATAGCAGATTTAAGAGACTTGTAGATTTATATGCTGTGGGTGCCATAATTGGACTTAGAACAGGTAATAAAAGAGCTGATGATTTTGAAACAGATGATAAAAGAACAGTTCAATTAAAACAGATTGCAGGAGAGTATGACAGGTTTAAAACTATTATGCAGGTTATTTTGCTAATTGACGATAGCAGAAATATGACGCCGGAAGAGAAAGCAAGAATTGCATTTGATACAAATGACAAAAGCGAATATAGATACAAGGAAGATATGGAGTTATTTAATTCATATGCAAGAGGTGGTATAGAGTACCTATATAATAAGCTTGTATTGCGTTCAACAAAAGAAGATGATGAATTTGTAGACGCAAGAGTAGCAAATATAATGGCACTGTTTAATGATGATATGCAAGGTGAAGCGATGTAGAGTGGAAGAATAAGTGTTAATAATGAAGAGGAGTGTAGAGAAGAGTTAGAGAATAGATGCAATAATTTTATTGGAAGTTTAATACAACATATTGGTCACTTACTCTAACAATATCACATAATATTTATATTGCATAAACCTACAAATAATGTTGCACTTTGAATATAGAATATTCTAACTAAAATTAAAAATTCGGCCGGAGTTTGAAGGGAGTATAGTTGCAGAAGTGGGAACAATTAGGGCTTTCAGATAATTTTATTTTTCAGAAGGTAATGTTAAATGAAGAATTATGCAGAAAGATATTAACTGAAATAATTGGCATAGAGGTTTTAAAAATTAAATATGTAGACTATGAGAAAACTATAGCAATAAGAAATGATGCTAAGGGAATAAGGCTAGATGCATATATTAAAGGCGACGATGCCGTATACAGCGTGGAAATGCAGAATTTAAGTAAAGACAATCTGAAGAAAAGAAGTAGGTATTATCATGATATGATTGATTTAGATTTACTTGAAAGAGGATGTAGATATAAGAATTTGAATAATACATATGTGATATTTATATGCGATTTTGATTTGTTTGGAGAGAAACAATATAAGTATACTTTCACAAGTAAGTGTGAAGAGGTTCGCGGATTGGCTTTAAATGAAGGAAGAACAACAATTTTTATGAACACGAAAGGACAAATCGGAGACGTTAGTGAGGATTGTAAACTTTTTCTTAAAGCGGTCAGGAGCCAGTTTACTGCTGATCCTTTTTCTGCTATATTAAAATCAGAAGTGGAACGAATAAAATCAAGTACAGAATGGAGGAGCGAGTATATGCGTTTAAGTGAATGGCTTGAGGATGAGAAAGAGTTGGCACGTGAAGAAGGAATGAAAGAAGGCAGAGAAGAAGGCAAACAAGAAGGTTTACAGGAATTTTTAGTAACATTGGTTTGCAAGAAATTAATCAAAGGTGAAAGTTGTGAACAGATAGCTAAACAGTTGGAGGAGAGTGTTGATTCTATTGCTAACATAAGAGACATAGCTGAAAATACTGAGCCTAAATATGATGTAGAGAAGATAATGCAAGAGATTTCAAAATAGCAGAAATCAAAAATGCCGGTAATATTAATTTATTGCTGGTATTTTTTGATGAAAAAATTTTTTATGCAAAATAAAATAGTAAATATAATGAATAAAATTTATATTGCAAATAAAAAACAGATATAGTAGTATATCAGAAATTAAAATAATGGGGGACAATGAAGTAAAAAAATATTGGTACGGGTTTGCAAAGGAGGGGTTTCTATGAAACTAATTTATATCAGACAGCAGAACTTTCATTTGGCAGACGAAAAGGAACAGGATGACATTTTGACACATTATGAGAAGAAGAACAAAAAAATTTGGACAAAGAGGATGATAATCTCATTTGTATTAGTAATTATTGGAGTTATATTTGAAATAATAGCATCCCGTGTATCACCATGGATGTATTCCGTTAGAGATTACTACAGGGTGGCTATCATATGGGGAATAGCTATTTTCTTCGTGTTTAATATTTCATCATGGGCATTGCTTGATTTTTGGCAGGATATGGAATATAGACCTGATAAGACTCCAATTTTAAAACTAAGAGTTAAGAGCAAATTATTTGTGGAGAATCTTACAATAATCAGACAGAAAAAATGGTTTGTTATGTGTGAAACAGATGAAGGATTAATAGAAGACGTTATTATTGTAAATAATCGTTCAGATTTTAATACTATAAAAGAAGGCGATATGATTTATGTAAAACGTGAAGGTGAAGTAGGTGAATATGTGTATTATTACATTGCATAATGTGATGAATTAAGAAATAGAAGAGAAGATATCATTATGCATAAGACTATTAAAAACAGTGCATATTTTATTTAAAACTTACAAATAATAAGAAATATATTTAATGCCAGAGTCGCTAAGCCGTAAACTAGTGATGAATAAGAACATTGCAGTTTCGGGCTTTTGACTCTGGCATTGTGCGTTATAAGAAAAAGCAATATTGAGAATAAAATATATTTCGTGAGATATTCAATTCTAACAATTGTTGCAAACACGCTTTGAAACTAGAATTTATATACCTATGCCAGGTATTACAAATCATACCTTGACAATAGGAATTAACGTGTTATAATGCATAGTGTAAATCATATCAATTTACTAGGAATATATACAATAAAACAATAGATTTAAGTTTGTGGAAAGGTAAGGTATCTGTTATGAACAAGACCATATACATGGATAATGCAGCAACTACAAGAGTGTTGCCTGAAGTATTTGAAGAAATGAAACCATATTTTTTGGAACAGTATGGAAATCCATCTTCTGTGTATTCATTTGTAAATGACGCTAAGAAGGTTGTAGATCAGGCAAGGGTAACAATTTCTGATTTTATAAATGCAAAACCGCAGGAAATTTATTTTACTGCAGGTGGAAGTGAATCTGACAACTGGGCATTAAAAGCAACAGCAGAAGCTTATGCGAATAAAGGAAAACATATTATTACATCAAAAATTGAGCATCATGCAATTCTTCATACATGCGAATATCTTGAAAGAAGAGGGTTTGAAGTAACATATCTTGATGTAGATGAAAATGGTATTGTTGATTTAGAGCAGTTAAAGGCATCAATCAGACCGGATACTATTTTAATATCGATTATGACTGCAAATAATGAAATTGGTACAATCGAACCAATAAAAGAAATTGGTGCGATTGCGAAGGGACATGGCATTTTATTCCATACAGATGCTGTACAGGCTTATGGACATATTGCAATCGATGTTGATGAAGCAAATATTGATATGCTAAGTGTTAGTGGTCACAAATTTAATGGCCCTAAAGGAATAGGATTTTTATACATCAGAACAGGTGTAAAGATCGGTTCATTTATTCATGGCGGAGCTCAGGAAAGAAAGAGAAGAGCCGGAACACTAAATGTACCTGGAATTGTCGGAATAAAGAAAGCAACTGAAATTGCAAGAGACACACTTAAAGAAAGAAGTGAGTACGAAACAAAATTAAGAGATTATGCAATTGATAGAATTTTAAATGAAATTCCATTTACAAGATTAAACGGAGACAGAAAAAAACGTCTTCCTAATAATATGAATTTCTGTTTCAGATTCATAGAAGGTGAATCAATGTTAATATTATTAGACCAAAAGGGCGTATGTGCATCAAGTGGTTCAGCCTGCACATCAGGTTCATTAGATCCTTCACATGTATTACTTGCTATTGGTCTTCCACACGAAATTGCACATGGTTCAATCAGACTTACAATTAGTGAGGAAAACACAAAAGAAGAAATAGATTTTGTAATTGATAATTTGAAACAGATTATAGAAAGATTAAGAGCAATGTCACCATTGTATGCAGATTACGTAGCAAAACATAAATAATATTTTAAATTTCAAAGAAGGAGGATAAACTATGTACAGTGAAAAAGTTATGGATCATTTTATGAATCCAAGAAACGTCGGCGAAATAGAAAACGCAAGTGGTGTTGGTACAGTTGGAAATGCTAAATGTGGCGATATCATGAGAATGTATTTAGATATTGATGATAATGGAATAATTAATGATGTTAAGTTTAAGACATTTGGATGTGGAGCAGCAGTTGCAACTAGTAGTATGGCAACTGAGCTTGTAAAAGGAAAAACAATACAGCAGGCTTTGGAGGTAACAAACAAAGCAGTTATGGAAGCATTAGACGGACTTCCACCTGTAAAAGTACATTGTTCATTGTTAGCAGAAGAGGCAATTCACGCAGCATTATGGGATTATGCAGAAAAGCATAATATTAAGATTGAAGGTCTTGAAAAGCCGGTTAATGACATTAGTGAAAAAGAAGAGGAAGAAGAATATTAAACTACAAAAATTGAAATAGGACCCTGGGATTTATAAAAGTGAGAGGTTTTTGTAAATTATAATTGTTAAAAGATGTTAACTTTATAGTTTGCTTCACTAACCTCTCGCTTTTTTTCATTTATAATGATAAAATGATGTGGATATAAAAAGTATATCTAAAAAAGAAAAATAAAATTTTTGTAATTTTAAAATGAAAGGAACGATAAGAGTTTTATGGCAGAAAAAGTAGTCGTTGGTATGTCTGGCGGTGTTGATTCATCGGTGGCAGCATATTTGCTTAAAGAGCAGGGATATGATGTTATGGGAGCAACAATGCAGATATGGCAGGATGAAGATAATATAACAATGGAACATGAAGGTGGATGTTGTGGCTGGTCAGCAGTTGATGATGCAAGAAGGGTAGCTTTCAGACTTGATATTCCATATTATGTAATGAATTTTAAAACTGATTTTAAAAAGTATGTTATAGATTATTTTGTAGATGAATATTTGCATGGAAGAACACCAAATCCATGTATTGCCTGCAACCGTTATGTAAAGTGGGAGTCGCTTTTAAAGCGCTCCATGGAAATAGGGGCAGATTATATCGCAACAGGTCATTATGCAAGAATTATAAAATTGGAAAATGGCAGATATACAATCAGAAATTCAGTAACAGTCGAAAAAGACCAGACATATGCTTTATACAATTTAACTCAAGAACAGTTAGCTCATACGTTAATGCCTGTAGGAGAATACACAAAAGATGAAATTAGAAAAATAGCAGAGAAGGTTGGTTTGGAAGTGGCAAGCAAACCTGACAGCCAGGATATTTGCTTTGTGCCGGACCATGATTATGCTTCGTTTATAGAAGAAGAGTCAGATACTAAATGTATGCCCGGGAATTTTATATTAGAAGATGGCGAAGTTGTAGGTAAACATAAAGGAATAACGCATTATACCATAGGACAGAGAAAAGGACTTGGTGTAACATTTGGAAAACCAATGTTTGTAAAAGAAATTAAAGCTGATACAAATGAAATTGTTTTATGTGAAAATGATGCATTATTTACAAAAGAAGTGATTGTGGAGAATGTAAATTATATGGCAGTTGAATCAATAAACGAACCGGTAAGACTTATTGGAAAAATTCGATACTCTCATAAAGGAGCACCATGTGTTGTTGAAGCAATAGATCAAAATACAATTAAATGCACATTTGACGAGCCGCAAAGAGCTGTAACGCCGGGACAGGCAGCAGTATTTTACATGGATGATTATGTGTATTGCGGTGGAGTAATTAAGTAAAGTGAAAGATTTTATTTGGAGGAAAAAATATGGCAAGCGAAAAAGATATTGAAAATATTATTAATATGTTAGATGGAAAAGTTGCAGCAGGAACAAGCAGAATTAATTTAAATGTATCTGATGGTGTAAAAGATGGTGAAGTGAGAGAAGTTCATCATCATGGCCGTTGTGATGTTGGAAGCGCATGGGCAAAAGGAACAGTAAAGAATCCTGAATGTGTAGACATTCCAAATACAGATGCAATTGATGAGTAAGCGATAGTGGAATATTACGGAAACATAGTGCGTATCGCAGAGTTATCCGTAAAAATTTATAGCAAAATGAATAAAATTTAAAATGAAAAAGTATAATTACGGATGATTTTCAAAATTTGAGAGTCATCCGTAATTAATTTTATATAAAAAGAATTTAAAAAAAATCCTTAATTCCTATTGACATACTATGAAAAGTAGGATATGATAGTGCCAGTTGATAAATCATAGCATTCTACTATGAAAACTATGAAATTGAAAGCGAGGATAAAACATGGTAAGTTTTGTACAAGGAACATACTATATTCCAAAAGATGATCGAATGTGTTGTTGTTAAGTTAAGAAAATTATTTGGGAAGTAGTATACATAATTAATACTTGAGGAAAGATAAGGAGTAAACATTATGGCAAAGAAAACAAGAGCAGAAAGAAATTTAAAATTTGAAACATTACAGTTACACGTAGGACAGGAAAATCCGGATCCGGTTACAGATGCAAGAGCAGTTCCAATTTATCAGACATCATCATATGTATTTAAAAATTGCGACCATGCAGCGGCAAGATTTGGATTAACAGATGCAGGAAATATTTACGGAAGACTTACAAATCCTACAGAAGATGTTTTTGAACAGAGGATTGCAGCACTTGAAGGTGGTGTAGCAGCATTAGCAGTTGCATCAGGTTCAGCAGCAATTTCATATACAATTGAAAACCTTGCACAGAACGGTGACCACATCGTTGCAGCAAAGAATATTTATGGTGGTACATACAACCTTTTAGCACACACACTTCCATCATACGGAATTACAACAACATTTGTTGATCCATTTAATTATGAAGAAATTGAATCAGCAATTAAGGAAAATACAAAAGCTGTATTTATTGAAACACTTGGAAATCCAAATTCAGACGTAGTAGATATTGAAAAGATTGCAAATATTGCACATGCACATAAGATTCCATTAGTAATCGATAATACATTTGCAACACCATATCTTGTAAGACCAATTGAATATGGTGCAGACATCGTTGTTCATTCAGCAACAAAATTCATCGGCGGACATGGAACAACAATCGGTGGTGTAATCGTTGATAGCGGTAAATTTGATTGGGAAGCATCAGGAAAGTTTGCTTCATTAGTTGAACCAAATCCAAGTTATCATGGTGTAAGCTTTACAAAGGCAGTAGGACCTGCAGCATTTGTAACAAAAATCAGAGCTATTTTACTTCGTGATACAGGTGCAACAATTTCACCATTTCATGCATTTATTTTCTTACAGGGATTAGAAACATTATCACTTAGAGTTGAAAGACATGTTCAGAATGCATTAAAGGTTGTAGAATATTTGAATAATCATCCACAGGTTGAAAATGTAAATCATCCATCAGTATCAAAGGACCCTGAACAGCAGGCACTTTACAAGAAATACTTCCCTAATGGTGGTGGCTCAATCTTTACATTTGAAATTAAAGGTGATGCACAGAAGGCAAAAGATTTCATTGATAATCTTGAATTATTCTCATTGTTGGCAAATGTAGCAGATGTTAAATCATTAGTTATTCATCCTGCATCAACAACTCATTCACAAATGACAGAAGAAGAACTTTTAGGTTCAGGAATCAAACCAAACACAATCAGATTATCAATCGGTACAGAAAATATTGATGATATTATTGAAGATTTAGAAGAAGCATTTAAAGCAGTGAAATAATGATACCCGCGATATGCAAATATTGGGTAGGATTGTGGGAGTGCGTAGCACGGAACAATCCGGAGGCATCAAAGTTGGAGAATTTTGATACCAATATATATAATATAATATATGAATTGAAAAATATTGTAGTATAATAAAATTTGTAATAAAAATAAAACGGAACCCGCAAAACCCGCATTAAGCGTAAAAAGACAACGGAACCCGCAAGAAAAGAAAGAAGGATTATTATGGGAAAGATATATAAGGGAACTTTAGAATTAGTTGGAAATACACCATTAGTTGAATTTACACAGATTGAAGAAACTGAAGGTGTTGAAGCAAAGATTTTAGCAAAACTTGAATACTTCAATCCGGCAGGAAGCGTAAAGGATAGAATTGCAAAAGAAATGATTGAAGACGCTGAACGTACAGGAAAATTAAAACCAGGTTCAACAATTATTGAACCAACATCAGGTAATACAGGTATCGGCTTAGCTGCAATTGCAACAACTAAAGGATATAAGAGCATTATCGTAATGCCTGAGACAATGAGTATTGAAAGACGTAACATTATTAAAGCATATGGAGCTGAGATTGTTCTTACAGATGGCGCTAAGGGAATGAAAGGTGCTATAGCTAAGGCAAATGAATTAGCAGAAGAAATCGAAAACAGCTTTATTCCGGCACAGTTTGAAAATCAGGCTAACCCTGAAGCACATAGAAAAACAACAGGACCTGAAATCTGGGAAGATACAGATGGAAACGTAGATGTATTTGTTGCAGGTGTAGGTACAGGTGGAACAATTACAGGTGTAGGCGAATATTTAAAGAAACAGAACCCTAACGTTAAGGTAATCGCTGTAGAACCTGAAACATCACCTGTTTTATCAAAGGGTGAATCAGGACCACATAAAATTCAGGGGATTGGAGCAGGATTTGTACCAAGCACATTGAATACAAAAGTATATGATGAAATTATTGCAGTACCAAATGAAGTTGCATTTGAATATGGAAAGAAAGTTGCAGCTAAAGAAGGTGTGTTAGTAGGTATTTCATCAGGAGCAGCCCTTTATGCAGCAATTCAGGTAGCAAAGCGTCCTGAATACAAAGGAAAGAATGTTGTAGTTCTATTACCTGATAGCGGTGATAGATACTATTCAACTCCATTATTCCAGTAGGAATTATGTATATATAATAACAACACAAAGACTCTCAGCCGTAACAGGTTGAGAGTTTTGTGTATTATATTGCTTTCTGCGCTATTTATCAGGTCTTGAGTAAAGTTTAGAACCGTTTCTGTAACTATTATTTTATAGGTTCAAAATTCTCTTCAAACAATAATTCATTTGTTTCCATGATTGAGTAATTATTATTGATGGAAAAAATAATTATAGAATCTCTTGCATCCTTTGCATATAAGATTTTTTGTTTGCCAATAGTGAGAGCACGCTGCGTTTCAGTAAGATTCAGACCTATTCCAATGCAAAGTGCGATTAGTTTTTCACGTCCGATAACCTTTTGACCTTTAAAAATTTCATAACCATAAGTTCTATCGAGATTTGAATTCTTAATTGCCTGGCTTTTAGAAATCCCTTTCTCAGTAAGTTTATTTCCCAAATATTCGTCAAGGCTCAGTTCTTCATCTAAATTTGATGAAATATATGATTTTAAATCCTTTTGATTGTTAGCAGATTTTAATATCTTTAAAAGATCATCAGTAGGTTTCTCTGATAAATTTTTTATGTCTGATTTGTTCAAATTAAAACGTCCTTTCTTTTGTGATAATCAAAAATAGTGTATAATATTAACTACATCAGTTTATTAAAAATGTAAAGGGAAATCAATATGACTAACAGAGAAAAATATATTTTGTCAATTTACGAAGAACTGTCCGATATGGGAAAACATGAAAATGTGAAATTAGTAAAAAATACTGTAAATGATGGAATATACATTAAAAAGACTTTGAAAAATTATAATATAGAAATATATAAAATTTTGAAAAACAGGCAAATCAAAGGAATTCCAAAAGTATATGAAATTATAGAAGATGAGAAAGAACTTATTATTATAGAAGAATATATACATGGACAGACTTTGGACAAAAAATATAACAAAACTGATGTGGAAACAGTAAAAAAAATCATGGAACAGTTGTGTAATATTTTAAAACAATTACATAATATGAATCCGCCGATTATTCATAGAGACATAAAACCAACAAATATTATGGTTTCAAATGATGATGTCGTATATCTTGTAGATTTTAACATTTCAAGGGAATATGACGAAAATCAAAGTGTTGATACAGTAATAATGGGAACACAAGGATATGCATCACCTGAACAGTGTGGTTTTGCACAGACGGATTGCAGGTCAGATATTTATTCGATAGGAATGCTAATGAAAAATATACTCATGGTTGATGAGTATCCTGATAAAGAAACAAAGAGTCTTAAAAGAATAATAGATAAATGTACATCTATAGACCCTGAAAAAAGATATAAAAATATAGAAAAGTTAGAGCAGGCATTAAATAATAAATTGGGCGAAAGAATTAGTTTTCAGTGTAATGAAACTGATGAAAAAATAAAACAGTCATTTTTGCCACCTGGATTTAGAAGCGGAAAGATTGCTAATATGTTAATTGCATTGGCAGGATATGCAAGTATGATTAGTCTTGCAATGGCGATGGAGTCAAGTAGTTCTAATCCGGTTGTTAAGACAAAAGAAGATATAGTGTTCAAGATAATTATGCTAATAACAGAATTAGTTACAGTAGCAATTTACTTTAATTGGAGAGGAATAAGAGACGGACTTCCGATTGTAAAAGAAAAAAATATGTTGATAAGATTGATTGGATTTGCAATTTATCCGGTTACAATTCTCGTATTATTAATAGTTGTTGCATTGATAATTATATAAATTGTAAGTTATAAATGTAAGGTCACTTTAAGCTTAGTTTTGTTTGCTTAGTTTGCAAATTGCAATTAAATATACATATAAAACTATCCACGAAATTTAATAAATTAATGCAAATTTACAATTTAATAATTGTATGCTGACAGCATACCAAATATTTCCACAAATCCTATAAAATAGTTGTAAATCAGACACGGATTTACGAAATGATTTCCGATTTCAAAACTTAAAACGGTCATAATTCCCTTGACTGTATTTTTAGGATTTGAGAAACGATTTCAATTTCAGAAATTAATCCGGTTAAATATAACATTTTAGAAGGAGGAGAGTATAGGTGTGTTTAAATTTAAATACATCATACCAGGAAAATTATGGCAGGCGAGAAAAAGAAGAAAAAATGGTGGATAGCAGCGATAGTGATTGTAGTACTTATAATTGTAGCAGCAGGGGGAAACTCAGAAGATTCAGATAAATCAGGAACTGATTCAAATCCTAAAAAAGTGTCGCAGACAGATGACAAAAAAGATTCTAATGATGAAAATAAAGGCGATGCTGATTCTAAAAATGATAAACAGGAAGAGTCAGTACAGACTGAGTTTGCAAAAGGTGATGTAGTTGAAACTAAAAGTTTGAAAGTCTCTTTTTTGGATTGTGGTGAATTTACTGATTATAGTGAATATTCAGAACCGGCAAAGGGAAACAAAATAATATATGCTACATTTGAATTTGAAAATATATCAGATGATAATGAATACATTTCTACAGGTGATTTTTCGTGTTATGCAGATGGATATGATTGCGAATCATATTATGATTTTGATCAGGAAAGTTTAGATGCAACTCTTTCAAAGGGAAGAAAAACAAAAGGAAAGATATTTTTTGAAGTACCTAAAGATGCAAAAGAAATAAAGATAGAATATGATATAAATTTCCTTACATCTGATAAGATAATTTTTGTATATCAGTAAGTGAAATAAAAATGCAAATACGGATAATATAAAAAATTGAGAGCAAAATAAACAATAGATTGCATATCAGTTGAATATATCTCGACAATAAAATATTTGCAAAAACATAAAGTCCTTTAAGTTAAGGTGATTTGCTTAGAAAATGGATATTTTTTCTAAAATGGCACAACCTATACTTAAAGGATTTTTTCCTTTTTAGTTTTAAAAATAAAGTATTTGATGCTAAAAAGTGTATTTTTCTTTTAAATAGGAAAAAACAGTTGAAATAAATAAAGGATATTTGTATTATAAATGGGGTTAGGTAATATGTATTTGGTATAATATTTCAAATATAATTTCTCAAATATCTATCCTTGGTTTTGGAAATTCAAATTAAGTAAATTAAGCGTATAAGGAGAAGAATAATGCGTAAAACAAAGATTGTATGTACAATAGGACCGGCATCTACAGACGAGAAAATCATTACAGACATGTGTAAAGCAGGAATGAACGTTGCGCGTCTCAATTTTTCACATGGCACACACGAAGAACAGCAGAAAAAAATTGATATAATTAAAAAAGTTAGAACAAAATTAAATCTTCCTATAGCGGTTATGTTAGATACAAAGGGACCAGAATATAGAATTAGAACATTTAAAGACGGAAAGATTGAATTAAAGGCTGGAGACCCATTTACTTTTACAACTGATGAAGTAGAAGGCGACCAGACAATAGTCTCTGTATCTTATAAGAATTTGAACAAGGATTTAAATGTAGGGGACAGAATTTTATTAAATAATGGTTTAATGGAATTTGTCGTAAAAGAAATTAAGGGAAACAACATTATCACAGAAGTTACAGTAGGTGGTGTTTTATCAGACAGAAAGAGTATGAGCTTCCCTAATAAAGTATTAAAACAGAAATATTTGAGTGAACAGGATAAGCAGGATATATTATTTGGTATTAAAAATGAAGTTGCTTATATTGCATGCTCATTTGTATCACAGAAGCAGGATTTATTAGATGTAAAGCAGTTTTTGAAAGAAAATGACGGTGAAGATATCGACCTCATTGCAAAGATTGAAAATCAGGCAGGTGTAGATAATATTGAAGAAATTTGCGAAGCCTGTGAAGGCATTATGATTGGCCGTGGTGACATGGGTGTTGAAATTGCATACGAAGAGCTTCCGGCAATTCAGAAGCATTTGATTACTAAGTGTCGTATGCTTGGTAAACGAGTTATTACAGCAACAGAAATGTTAGAGTCAATGATTACAAATATCAGACCAACAAGAGCTGAAATATCAGACGTTGCCAATGCTGTTTACGATGGAACAAGTGCAATCATGTTATCAGGAGAAACTGCAGCAGGAAAATATCCGGTAAAAGCTGTAGAAGTAATGGCTAAGATTGCTGAAAGAACAGAACAGAGTATCCATTATGATAAAAGATTTAGAAATTTTGATTTCCAGATTAGAAATGAAATAGATGCTATTTCACATGCAACATGTGGTATGGCTATTGATATTAAGGCAAAAGGAATTGCTGTATGTACATTATCAGGTATGACAGCAAGAATGATTTCAAGATTCCGTTCACCGGTTGATATTGTAGGTCTTACAACAAATGAGAAGACATGGAGAAAATTAGCTTTATCATGGGGTGTAACACCTATTATGGTAGAAGAATTTGATTCTACAGAAGTTTTATTCTACACAGCTAAGAAAACAGCTAAAGAAGTACTTGGCTTAGAAAAAGATGACAGAATCGTAATTACAGGTGGATATACAAATGGCACATCAGGTAATACAAACTTAATTAAAGTTGAAAGAATTTAATTAGCTGATTTTGAAAGATAAATAATTAGAAAAATTTAAATTAAAGAGGGACTGCAAATAATTGTGAATACTTTTATTTGCAGTTCTTTTTTAGACATTGCATTGTATGTTTAATTAGATTAATTGTTACTAAAAAGATTATTTCTATAAATTTATATTGACAAACAAAAGAATGTAAAGTATATTGTAGTTAGTTAAGACTAACGCAAAGTTTTAACAACTAACTGCACCTATAAAATCGGGCATAATGCAACACGAAAGTGTTTAGGTCATAAGTAAGTTTCTACCTCCAATGAAACACGACTTATGACTGATAAAGCCCGTAATTTTTTTGACCTACAGGTTAGTTATAACTAACTAAAGGCGGGAATTAAAATGTTTGGGAGGTAGGCAATATGTTTGAACAGGAGTTAATAGAGCATTGTTCTCCAACGTTAGCGTCTATTAAGGCAGCAAGCCTATTTACATATACATATAAATCACTAAAAGAGCTTCATGTAAGAGTGACTTATTGGAATTCAAAAATGAAGAGAAAAGGTATTACATTTGACATTTTGTCAGAAAACGTGGGAGTGAATAAAGCCCTTATATATGTTTACAGAAGAGCAGATTTGGAAAAAATATTAAACAGGGATGAAATAAGAAGTTTCTTATTAAATCATGGATATTTGATTGATGACAATGAAATTGTCGGAGGCGTTAATTGCGAAAACATAATACTCCAGTTAAAGAAGAAATTTGAAAAGTTAAATCAGTTTCCACATGAAATAGGAATATTTTTAGGATATCCAATAGGTGATGTAAAAGGCTTTATTGAAAATCATGGGTGCAATTGCAAATGTACAGGTTATTGGAAAGTATATTGCAATGAAGAAGAGGCAACAAAGACATTTCGTAAATATAAAAAATGCAGAGATATTTATATGAATCTTTGGATTAGTGGGCGTAGTGTTATGCAATTAACAGTTGCAGCTTAAATGAATATAAGTAGGCAGATTAGTTATAATACGTAGCACATAATAATTAGTCAGTTATATTCTGAAAATAATATCATATAATAAAAAACTTATGAATAATCATAAGCAAATATAAATAAGGAGGATTTTAACAAATGAGTAAAATCGCAGTAGTATTTTGGACAGGAACAGGTAATACATCAACAATGGCAACAGCTGTAGTTGAAGGAATAAAAGAAGCAGGTGCAGAAGCCGAATTAATTGCAGCAGCAGATTTTGGCGCAGCTAAAGTAAAAGAGTATGATGGAATTGCATTTGGATGCCCTGCCATGGGAGACGAAGTTTTGGAAGAAAGCGAATTTGCACCAATGTTTGATGAGTGCAAACCTGAATTACTGGGAAAGAAAGTAGCATTATTTGGCTCATACGGTTGGGGAACAGGCGAATGGATGGAAAATTGGGAAGCTGACTGTGCAGCATCAGGAATTAAACTTGCAACAGATAGTGTAATTGCTAATGAAATGCCTGATGAAGAAGCCCTTGCAGCATGTAAAGCTCTTGGAGCAGCATTAGTTTAATATAATAATTAAATAGTGTTTATACAAAACAATCTCAAATGTGAAATAGCTTTGATATAAAGCAAACCAAATAAGATTTGATAACTACTCCTGAAAAAATATGGAGAAAATCATAATAAATTCTACTAACATAATAAAAATGCCAGTGAAATAAGTTCACTGGCATTTATTATCTTGTGCTTTCTAAATATATTAAATACGCATCTTTAAATTGTGTATATTTTCTTCTGGTTAAATAGGCCTGCAATTTATTGCAGGAGAAATAGATTAATGAATGGTCGAATTTAGAAACATATTCTAGATTGACAATATAACTTCTGTGAGAAATAAAAAAACATGGCATATTTAATGTATCCATCCAATATTGCATGGTATGTATAGAGTCGTAATCTTTGTCAACAGTATGAACAGTTATTTTTCTACCATGAGCTTCAATGCAGACTATATCAGATGCTAATACGGTATAGACTTCATTTTTGGTTTCAATTGGAATTTTTGATACAGAGGAAGCGTATAAGTTCAGTGCATCCTTCAGATTCTTAAAAATTCTTTGTTTATCCAATGGCTTTGAAAGATAACGGAATACATGGAAGCGCATTGCGTCATCCAAATATTTTGAATATGAAGTTACAATAAATATAATTATGTTCGGATTTGATTTTTTGAGCTGATTTCCAACATATATACCGCTTACATCAGGCAATTCTATGTCTAAAAAAATAATATCTTTTTCATTGCAGTCTGAAAGTAAATCTTTACCGTTATTATAAACCGTTATTTCAGGTAGTTTTAAAGAGGTTGTATTAAAAAAGCAGTGTAAAATATCTTTTAGTTGTGTAGAGATTTCTAAGTCATCATCACAAATTAAAATTCGCATTGTAATTCCCCCTTCTACAATAAAATTGAATGTTGTTAATAATTATACAATAAGGATAAAATAAAATTCAATAATAATATATTTTTTAAAACTTCATAAACTTAGCGACCTTCTATTGCTATAATTGTATGAAAAGTATTTTTATCGTTGTTAAAATACATTTTAATATTTCCATTATATTTGTTAACGATTCGTTCTACGCTTTTAAGTCCAAATCCATGTTTTAATAGGTTCTTTTTGTTGGAAACAGGCATTCCGGATTTGTTAAATGTTGGACTGACAGTACAACTGTTAACAACATTAATTATAGTTATATTAGTATTTTCTTTTGAAGTAACACTTAAATCGATGTATGAATTCTGGATATTAATGCAAGCATCCATGGCATTGTCTAATAGGTTGCAAAACAATGCTGTAAGGTCAGAATAATCCAAATGACAAAGTAGCTTTTTTCGAACATCAACTTTAAATATAATATTGTTGTCTTTACATGATTGTATATAATGACACAGAAGAGAATTTAACAATTCATTATCAGAAATATGAACTGAAGTCTGTAAATCAGGTGAATTTAAAATAGTATCAAGATATTCACTAATTTTATCATGCTCATATTGTTCATTTAATTTGGCAATAGACATAAGGTGTTTTCTAATATCGTGAATTAGAATTTTTTGATTTTCATCTTGTTTAAATAAGGTTTTGTAGTATTCTGCCAAATCATATTCTTTTTGTAATTGCAATTGTAAATCCATAAATTCCTTTGCTTTTTGTTGAGTATAATTATAAATATAAAAAGTTAATATACATATAATAAGTAAAAATGCTGAACATGAAGAAAGCATATGTCTAAAATGTTTAGATATAGGAACACATAGCAATACTGTTGTGAGTGTAAGATAAATATAAATTGAAAATATTGGAATAACATTAAGTAAAGCGGTTGCCTTACTGGTATAACCATTTTCGTATGTTGGTGTATTTAATAAAATTGCAATAATTCTTAAAATTAAAAAATATAATATTTTAGATAACAATGTTACAGTAATCATAATTTTAATATTAGGGTGTATAGATATTGCTGTATTGGTAAATTGAGAAAATAGACCAATAATCGTCATTTCGCTTAAACTCATAATACTTGTAATTATTATTGAGTGAAAAAGGCAAACATTCCATTTAATATTATAAGATAACAATATAATGACAAAATTAATTAATGTGAAAAAAATTGTGTTTGTCCAAAAAGATTTTATAAAGGAAAGTAAAAATAGAAAGCCGTATCCTATAAATAAGGTAATAAAATTTCGTATTTTTGAGTATTTGGAATTAAATAAATTAGATGTATACCACCATAGTATTAAAGATTCTATGATATAAATCAATAAATATAGTATTGTTGTTTTCATAATAAGAACCCCCTGTATGTAATTAATAACTATTTATATATAAGATGTCGGTGCCAAAAGCCTCTCAACTTTGATGCCTACGGATTGTTCTGTGCTACGCACTCCCACAATCCTCCCCAATATTCGCATATCGTGGGATATTCATCTCACTTTTATGCGAATATTGGGGAGGGCCTCAAAGTCTTTCGACCACTTATTAGCAAGCTCATGTGGTCTTAGACTTTTTGACCCTAGTATCATATATAATATACTATAAAATAAAAAAAATCAAAACTAATCGACCAAAAAATACTATTTAATGTCGTTTCATGTATATAATGTCGATTTTTTTACAATGATAAATTATTATGTGTGTATAGCTTTCAATGGTAATAAAAAAGAAAGGGGGGAGTGCGTTGAAAGATAGAAATGTCATTACAAAAACAGCTAGGCTGATAACAGGTTCGCTTGATTTAGTACTTAAATCTAGTGCAAATTCGACATCATGTGGAGTTCTTTATCAACCAAAGGCACCCAAAACGTTGGAGCGTTTTAGAAATAAAAAGAAATGAGATGCCTATCGGTGTACATTGTTACATGGTTAATTAAGCAGAAAGCAATACTAAAAGAAGATAGAGAATTGTACGAGTATGCTACATACAGTTTTTTCTTGTCTTTTTTTCCTTTATTTATTTCGATAATTATAGGAAGTGTGATGGGAAAAGTCCTTGAAAGCATATTATTTATAATTACGTTTATGTCAGTCAGAAAATTTAGTGGTGGTTTTCATGCTAAGCAGGCATGGGTATGCATTATTTCTTCATGCATAATATTACTAGCATGTATTTGTATTATTACTAATGTTATGTATAGTAGTATTTTTGATATAGGTATTCTATGGGCGGTTATTAATCTGATTATGTTTAGTCCTATTGATAATGAAAATCGTAAATTAGATTTAAGTGAAAAAAAAGAATATAAATTAAGAATAATCGTTATAGTTTTAATAAGCGTAATAATATATTTCGCACTAATATTAATAAATAAAGAAGAATATGCTGTATGTATAAGTGTGGGAATAATGTTATCGGCATGTTTGCAGATACCATGTATATTGCAAAAATGCAATAGAAAATAAACGAAAACAGGCTTTTATGAAAATTGTAAAAAATATGATGACCAAAAACAACAGTTTTTTGTCGTTTCGTGTAATAAATATGGAAAAGAAAAATATATTTAGTTATATTAGTTTACAATCATTGAAGCTATATAATGTTGGTATTTTAATATCAATTAAATTACGAAAGGAGACAGGATTTTAATGAAGAAAAAAATTATATGTTTATTAACAGCAGCAACACTTTTAGTATCTAATATATGTAGTGTTTCAGCTGCGAATGTATGTGGAGGAAGTACAGTGTTTCAGAATACTAAAACAAGGGCGTTAGCAACGACGTATTGTTCTTATGCAACAGCATCAGATTATAAAATAATTACAGTGTTACATGCAACAGATTCTAGCCATAGTTCATACAATGTTAGTAAAAGTAAGAGTGCAACGACAACTGTTCAAAAGTATAAAGATACTGAAAATGGAAAGAAGTGGATAAGTGCATCTGGTGAACATTATGTTTATTATAAAGGAGGACTTAATTGGAGTTATAATAGTGTAGCTCCAAAATAGAGTAAGTAATAAGTGTACATATAGAGGTGTATTAAATAAATGCACCTCTATATAAATAAAAAATATCATAAAATAATTTTATGTAGTATAATGTAATAAAGGGAAAATAATGACAATATGTCAATTGGAATTAATTATAATAGGGGGTGTAGAATGAGAAACAAAAGTCTAAAAATATTGCTGTTATCTTCAGCAATAATACTCTCAGGATGTAACAATAATAATACAGAAAAAGATAGTGTTAGAGATTTTTTAAACGAAGCACAAAAAGAAGTAAAAGAAACAGTAACGGATACTAAAGAGGAAGTTTCAACAGTAAATAACAATAAAGATGAGCAGAGCCGATTGTCTAAGGAATTTCTTGAAGAAAGGTATCCGGGAAAAACAATTTTAAGTTATATGTATGCTGAACCACAAGCGTGGAATGATAATGTAGAGCATAGATACTCGGACGAGCAGATGGTTGCTGTGAATGATTATCTGGTAGAAAATGGTGCGGATTATGTTATTTATTTTATGCCTGTGACATTAGAAAATATGACATTAGATTATGCACTTGATGTAGTTAACGGAGAGAATCCGCCAGACATAATAACATCGGTAGGATACAGCGATGTAGTAGATAATTCAAGCAAAAAGATGATTTTCAGTGGAATATATGAAGATTTGGATAAGTATAGCGATACAGAATCATACAAAAAACTTATGGATGCATATCCTTCAGGATTATATAGATTGAGCCTTTATAATGGGGCATTTTATGGATTTAAGACATACGTTTTTTCGAGTGAAACAAATTACTATATGTACAACAGGGATGTAGCTGATAAATATGAAATTAAAAAAAGTGATATTGAAGGAAAATCACTTGGCGGCGTTATTCCTGTGCTAAATAAAATAAAAGGCTGGGAAAGTGATTATAAATATAGCGTTACGGCAAGTTACCTAAGTCAATATGAATTGAATTTTTTGGAGCCTAATTTTTATTTTGAAAATTATGATAGTGACCCGGTATTTTGGCTTGATTGTATTGGTGTAGATGCGAACACTGACGATGACAATGTTATAACAATTACTAATAGTAAAATGATAAAAAAGGATTATGAAGCTCTATATGAAATGTATCAGAAGGGATATAGTTGCATTAATGGCATAAAAGGCAAAAAAAATTACTACGGTACATCTAATCTTATAGGGGATGTAACTATTAATAGTTTTATAGAAAGTTGTTGCGTTACAACATCAGGAAAGAAAAAAATGAATATTCTTACACGCTGGGATACCAGTCAGAATATGGAAGTTGTACCTATGATAAAAAGATATACAACAGATATCGGAGGCTATTCAACAATTAATGGAGTATGTAGTAAATCTAATAATAAAGATAAAGCTTTAGATGCAATAGCTACGATATGCAGTGATAAAATACTGTCAAACATAATGGTAAATGGAACAGATTCCGTGGGGTATGAAGTTAAGAATTATACGCCAAAAAATTGTGATTCATATACGTCGGATGGAACAGACAATTTGGCAAATCAGTATCTTGTAGATGATAAGGATGATATTGATCGACAGCTGGCAAAAGAATCTATGAAAGATGCAAAAATAAATACGTCCATAGAGGGAGAGTATTTTGATTTATCAGGTTATAAAGAAAATTTAATAGAAATTAAAAAGATAGAAAGTGGATTTTTAGGAAATTATTATGACGTGCCGAAGTTATTTAGCGATGAATATGGAAGTTTTGAGGAGGCTTGGAATGACTTTGACAGAAAACTAAAAGAAGCCGGGGCAGATGAAGTTGTATCGGAAATAAATAAACAGAGATTGGAAATGAGTAAGGGGTGAACAAATGAGAAAGAGAGTTTTTTTTATGGTGGGATTACTGTCTTTATTTATGATGGGATGCGGAAGTCGTGATGTACAGACAAATGATAAAGTTAGCACTACAGAAGTAATAAAGACAGATGCATCTTATGGAGAGGATATGGTTACACTTGCGGGATACGATATGAGTACAGGCTATTCATGTATTCAAATGTATAATCCAAAGACAAATGCAACTATTGCTGCATGTGGTCTGGCTAACTGCAACCATGAATACGTGGAAGGTGAAAAAATTACATGTAATGCAATAATGGAAGGAAAAGTGGCATATCCATTTATTTATGAAAATAATCTTTATTATTTTTTAGATACAGGTGGAACAACGCTTTATAAAAGCAATGTTGATGGAAGTAATAAAAAGAAAATTGCAACATTAGATTTTTCTACAGATGATCATGAAGCTCTTTTTATCGATGGAAAGATTTATCTTACAAGTTTTTCTGATGAAGATGGCGAAGCCGATGAAGATGGAATGGCTATGGTTGCATCTGAAACATCGGAATTATATGAAATAGATATAAAAACAGGGGAGCAGAGAAAAATGACAGACTTTGGAAGTAAGGCAAAAATAGATTGCTTTTCAAAGACGAAGAATGGGAACAGGATATTTCTTGGTGTAAGGTATGATAATAAGAGTGTATATGATTCTGAGTTCAAAACATGGAATAAATATATGGAATGGTTTACTTCGTGTGATAATCCTTACGAAGAAGAGATAAAAGTTTTTGACGGACATAGTGATTATTATTGTGTAGATATAAAGAATGGTGATGTTGAAAAGATGGGCTTTAATTATAATATGACCTATGAAGGAATGGAGAATGTAAAAGGCTTTTACGACTTTTATTTAATTGGAGCTAATAAAAATTATTATTATTATACAACAAACTATAGCGAACAATATACTTTGTATGAATACGATATTAAAAAAGGCACAAGTAAGGAGTTGGATAATGCATATCGTATGACATATTCATATGCAAATAACAAAATATATATTGTAAAGACACAGTATGATAAAGATAAAGAACTTGGGGCTCCGGATGCGGAAGATAAGAGTATCCCTCCGGAATACAGATGCTATGATACGGACAAACATAAATGGACAGATATAAAGCCTGATTATGATATGGATAAAAAGATATTGGTATTACAGGCTGCAGGCAATAAATATCTGTATGGGTATATTAGTGATTTTGTGAATGAGGAATCAGAGAGTGATAGTTATGTATCGTCATTTTCACAAGGAGAGATGATTGGGTTAAAAATAAAGAAATGATAATAAAAGAATTAAAGAAAATAGTATTCTCTAAAATAATTATAGCGTTATTAATAAGTTTGTGCATAGTTAATGTACTTTATGAAACGAGAACACAAATAGAAACAAAGGAACAGATTGCTGCACAGGATAAGTTACAGAAGAATAAGATTGACAATTACGGTAAATATCTTATTAAGATAAAAGAGGATGGCACAAATATGCAAAGCATTGTATTGTTTTCTAAAAACAATAAATTTCAATTAAGCAATGCTAAAAGAACGGTTAAGGCATATGAAGCCGTAAAAAATGTGAAACCGGTATATGGTAACTATAGGGTGATTGAGAAGATAACAGAATTCGGACTTACGGACATAATACTTTTTGTAATGGTCGTTCAGATTGCACTTATATTAGTAAGTCAGGAAATAAAAAAAGGAATGTTAGATTTATTAAAATCCTGCAGGAACGGACGGTTGAATTTAATTGTGAACAAGATGGTGGCATTATCCATAACGTCAGCAATTGCAATAATAATTGTATATGGAATTAAATTTGTTCAGTTATATATTAAGTATGGACTTAGCGGAATGAATGTACCGATTCAGTCAGTGCGTGGATTTTATGAATTTGCCCTGCCAATGCAGATATGGCAGTATATGATTATATATTTCATGGTTAAATGGATAGCTGTCTGCATTATAGGAATTGTAGTTATAGGAATAATATCGCTTGTAAAAAATGAAACGGTTACTTATGGGATAATTCTTATAAGCACGGCAGTTTCATTACTTATAACTAATAGTATTGAGTGGAATATGAGTACGGCTGTATTTAAAATGTTAAGCCCTGTTACCTTATTAAATACTAAATCGTTTATGGCAAAATACATAAATATAAATATTTTACAACATCCTTTTGAATTGTTTAAGTGGACATTAATAATAATGGCAGTTTATCTGTCGGCATCAATAGTCTTTGCAATGTATTCGTTTACAACGAAAAGAGTAATAAAGTTTCCGCATTTAAGAATTGCTAAAGGACAGAAAAACATAGGCATAAAATCAAAAGGAATACTTAGTTATGAGAAAAAGAAAATATTTGCAGTTAATAAAGTTGCTTTCTTTGTCATAATACTTGTTGTGATTCAGGGATATTTTTTGAGCAATGATAATACTAAAATGGATTATCATGATAAATGCTATGCAAATTATATTTCAAAAGTATATGGAGTTCCGGATAAAAAGAGTCAGGAGTATCTTGATACTGAACAGAAAAGATATGATGAGATTCAGGCAGGATATGACGAACTTACGGAAAAATACATAAATGGTGAGGTTGATAATCAGGTATATGTTATGGCAAGTCAGGAATATAATGCACAGATGATGCCATACGATGATTTCCAAAAAGTTCAGGAGAAAAATGATTATCTTAAAGAACTGAAGGAAAAGCAGAATATTGAAGGCTGGTTTACCAATGATTTAGTATTCGGTTACATATTTGGTGATGTAACAATATACGATAAGGATATTAGTTTCCTGATTTTATTTATCATTGCAGTATTTTGTGTAGTGCCAATATTTACTTATGACAGGCAGAAAGAAATGCAGAAACTTTTGGATACTACATATTATGGAAGAAGCAAATTAATTAGAAATAAATATTTAAACGCAATCTTAATTTCGGTTGTTTTATGGTGTATTGAAACTATTCCGTGGCTTGTTATTTTGTTAAAAGCATATAAGCCAAACGGATTTGCGGCACCTGTACAGAGTCTATCACAGTTGCAACATTTTCCGTTACATATATCAATTCTTGCAGCTTTAATTTTAGTTTATTTATGCAAATGCATAGGCATGATTTTACTAGGTTTGCTTGTAGTGGGAATATCGGATTTTTCTCCTGATTACATCAAAAATGTAGTAATATCTATGGGAATTATAGTTATGCCGGTTGTGCTATATATGCTGGGAGTTGAATTTATGAATAAGATTATGTTTATTCCGGTAGTAAACATGAGCGATTATTTTACAAAAGCAACTGTAGTGGAATGGATTAATTTAGCAATTATTATAGTAGCAGTTTTTATTATGAATTTTAAAAATCTTAAGAACTATACTAAAAGAAAAATTTTATAGAAAAGGGATAAACTATGATTTTAGAAATAAATAATCTTTCGAAAAAGTATGGTGACAAAAAAGCACTAAATAAATTCTCGTGTAAATTTACAGAAGGAATATATGGTTTATTAGGACCTAATGGTGCAGGTAAATCTACATTTATGAATATTTTAGTAGATGCCATAGACAGAAGCAGTGGAGAAATTTTATATAATGGAAAAGAAACAATAAGCATGGGCAAAGATTATAGAAATCTTATAGGATACATGCCACAGCAACAGGGAGTATATGATAGCTTTACCGTAGCAGAATTTCTTGATTATATTGCAGGATTAAAAGGATTAAAAAAAACAGAGGCAAAAAAACGAATAGAAGAAGTTCTTAAATTTGTTAATTTGTATGATGTTAAAAATAAAAAATTAAAATCCTTTTCAGGGGGCATGAAACAAAGAGCATTAATTGCACAGGCTATATTAAATGACCCAAAGATTCTTATTTTAGATGAGCCAACGGCAGGACTTGACCCAAAGGAGAGAATTAGAATCAGAAATCTGATATCTCAGATTGGGTTTAATAAGATTGTAATTATTGCAACTCATGTTGTTTCAGATATTGAATTTATCGCAAAAGAAGTATTAATTTTAGATAACGGAATACTTAGAAAAAAAGATACTCCTGAAAATCTGTTAAAAGGTATTGAAGATGTTGTATATGAAGCAGAAATCAATGAACAGGATGTAAATTCAATTATGAACAAATATACAGTTACAAGTTTGTCGAAGGAATATGCAAAGATTAGGGTGCGTTTTTTATGTGATGGGATTCCGGATGTGGACAATGCAAAAAAGGCTTCACCAACATTAGAAGATTTATATTTGCATATATTTGGAGACAGATAGACATGTATTTTTAGCAAATATCTGCCAAAATGATTGAAAATAACTGAATATGATGTATTATTAAAAAGGTTTCATTTGAATAAGTAATATATTAAAATAAGTAAGAATCAGCTAATTAAAATTAGACTACAAAATTTTGGTAACAGTCACACAGAATACTTATGATAAAACTTACTTATGGTAGAATAAAACTTATAAATTTAGTAAACATAAAAAGAAAAGGTTGGTACAAATTATGAAGATTGGTTTTGGATGCGATCATGCAGCAGTAGATTTAAAAGATAAGATGATAGCTTATATGAAAGAAAAAGGCTATGAATGTGTAGATTACGGTACAAATTATGATGAAAATGGAGAAATCATTAAATGCGATTACCCTAAGAAGGGAATGGAAGTTGGCGAAGCAGTTGTAAATGGCGAAGTAGATTACGGCGTTTTAATGTGTGGAACAGGAATCGGTATTTCAATGGCTGCTAATAAAGTTCCGGGTGTTAGAGCAGCAGTATGTAGTGACCCATATTCAGCTAAACTTACAAAAATGCATAACGATGCTAATATAATTGCATTTGGCGCAAGAGTAGTAGGAGATGAGTTGGCAAAAATGATTCTTGACGAATTCTTTGGAGCTGAATTTGAAGGCGGCAGACATGAGAACAGAGTAAAGATGATTACAGAAATAGAAGAAAAATACAGCAAATAATATTTGTGAAATAAAGTGGAATAATATTTTATAATGTATATGTAGATACCGGCTAAGAAGTGCAATTATATATATAGATTATTAAAAAAATGGTTCATATTTTATATGGAATTTATATGGCGTTCATAAAATAATGGTTGACGGAAAGAAATGAATGTATTATTCTACTTTTGTTAGTTAAATAAAATGATTAATTTATCTTATTCAGAGTTGGCGGAGATACAAGGATCTGTGATGCCACGGCAACCCCTATATGGAAGGTGCCCACCTGAGCGAGCAATCGATCAATAAGATTTGAAAACCTTGATTTCAAATCCACTGTTTAAAACAGTGGATTTTCTTTTATGAAATTTTGGATAAATCTGCTAAAAGATAAATTAGATAAAGCTTAAGAAAAGGAGAACGATGATGGAGAAGAGATTATTTACATCAGAATCAGTAACTGAAGGACATCCTGATAAAATCTGTGACCAGATTTCAGATGCAATATTGGATGAGTTAATGAGACAGGACCCTATGAGCCGAGTAGCATGTGAAACATCAATTACAACAGGTCTTGTTTTAGTTATGGGTGAAATTACAACAAAAGGTTATGTTGATATTCAGAAAACAGTTAGAGATACAGTAAGAGAAATTGGATACGACAGAGCAAAATATGGCTTTGATGCAGATACATGTGGTGTTATAGTTGCATTAGATGAACAGTCAACAGATATCGCAATGGGTGTTGATAAAGCATTAGAAGCAAAAGAAAATAAGATGAGTGATGAAGAAATTGAAGCAATTGGTGCAGGAGATCAGGGTATGATGTTTGGTTTCGCATCAAATGAAACAGAAGAATTAATGCCACTTCCAATTTCATTAGCTCACAAATTAACAAAACAGCTTACAAAAGTAAGAAAAGATGGAGTGTTAGCATATCTTAGACCGGACGGAAAGAGTCAGGTAACAGTAGAATATGACGAAAATGATAAGCCTGTAAGAATTGAAGCAGTAGTATTATCAACACAGCATGATCCTGATGTTACACAGGAACAGATTCATGAAGACATAAAGAAATATGTATTTGAACCGGTACTTCCTAAGGAAATGTTAGACGAGGATACAAAATATTTTATCAATCCTACAGGACGTTTTGTAATCGGTGGACCACATGGCGACAGTGGACTTACAGGAAGAAAAATTATTGTTGATACTTATGGTGGATATGCACGTCACGGCGGCGGAGCTTTTTCAGGTAAGGATTGCACAAAGGTAGACCGTTCAGCAGCTTATGCAGCAAGATATGTTGCGAAAAATATTGTAGCAGCAGGAATTGCTGAAAAATGCGAAATTCAGTTATCATACGCAATTGGTGTTGCACAGCCAACTTCAATAATGGTTGATACATTTGGAACAGGAAAGATTCATGATGATAAGTTAGTAGATATCATTAGAGAGAATTTTGATTTAAGACCGGCAGGAATTATCAAGATGTTAGATTTGAGAAGACCAATTTACAAACAGACAGCAGCTTATGGTCACTTTGGACGTACTGACCTTGACCTTCCATGGGAGAGATTAGACAAAGTTGATGTATTAAAGAAATACTTATAGATATGTTTAGTAACAAGGGTTATTAAATTGTTACCTGATAAGGCAAAGGGATTAAATTATATCGAAATAAAAACATAACTATAATTTAGGTGTTTTTGAACCTGTATATTATATTTTGAATTATAAACCACATGGCCAAAAAACAATATGGCTATGTGGTTTTTTGAATGGAGATTATTATGGGAAAAAATAAAAGATTATCGGATGATGTTGCAGAGACAATAATGTCGATGATAAAAGTTGAAAAAAAATATAATCCCGGTGATAAACTTCCAAATGAACTTCAGTTATCTGAAGAACTTGGAGTAAGTAGAATTACCTTAAGAGAAGCAATACGTATTTTAGTAGCAAGAAATGTATTGGAAATAAAGAGGGGAAAAGGAACATTTATAAGAGAAGATTACACTCCTAAAATGGTAGCAGGTCTTGAAGATACGGCTTCAGCAAAGGTTGATATAGATGACCTTTATGAAATGCGTCTTATATTTGAACCGGAGATAGCGTATTATGCGACCATAAGGGCATCAGATAGAGAACTAGAAAGAATATTTGCCATAGGTAAAGAAATAGAAGAACTGCTTTTAAAAGGCATAGATTATACACATAAAGAAATGATGTTCCACTGCTCCATTGCAAATGCAACTCATAATGAATTTATAAATCAACTAGAGCCTGTACTGCATCAGTCAATTGAAAAAGGTGTTTATTTGTATGAAACAGAGCATATTCCTGTAGAGCAGGTTATATCAGAGCATAGAATGATTATGGAATTTATGAAAAATAGAAATGCAGAAGGTGCCAGAAGTGCAATGCGGGTGCATATCATGCATGCTATTGACCAGTTAGAAATAAATAAAAATCAGGGTAATAACAAGGCTTAACTAAATGATTTAAAACAAAGCAGTACCCATTATTGTAAAAGCGTAAGAAATTGCCGTAAAAATTTGCAAAATAGCATAATAAATTGGGGGGAGAATTTAGATTTACAAGACAGACATAAAAAGTTTGCATAAAAATTTTTATGAAGAAAACAGACAACACTATTGACATAAGACAACGCGAGCGATATAATACAAAACTATAAGAAAAAAATAAACATTTTTATAAATGAGATTAATTAAATAGGAGGCATAAAATATTATGGAAACAGCAAGAATATTTTATCAGGAAGATTGTAACCTTTCATTATTAGATGGAAAGACAATCGCAATCATCGGTTATGGTAGCCAGGGACATGCACATGCATTAAACTTAAAGGAATCAGGATGCGATGTCATCATTGGTTTATATGAAGGAAGCAAGTCATGGGCTAAGGCTGAAAAGCAGGGATTCAAGGTATATACAGCAGCAGAAGCAGCAAAGAAAGCTGACATCATCATGATTCTTATTAATGATGAATTACAGGCTGATATGTACAAGAAAGACATCGAACCAAACCTTGAAGCAGGAAACATGCTTATGTTTGC